>NZ_JACD01000027.1:0-41517 GCF_000517825.1 Prevotella sp. ICM33 | reverse complement strand
TCTTTTTAGGCTTGCCAAAATATATGCCTATCCCCACTAAATATCTACTGTCCCCCGTTTTGGTGATTCTTCATGATGCAAAGGTAATAAATACTTATGAAATTATGCGCTTAAGAGTATAGACTTGCAACTGGGTTTTTGGACTGCGCCCTTTTTCCTACTGAGCCGGTTTTAGGACTGCCCCGTTATAATGAGTAAAAAAAAGAGCGGCCTCTTGCGAGAACCGCCCTGATGAAAGGAGGAGTGGTACCACCAGGAATCGAACCGGGGACACAAGGATTTTCAGTCCTTTGCTCTACCAACTGAGCTATGGCACCATTGTTATTTGCAATCAATTTTTGTAACGTTTGTGTTGTTTTCTCAATTGCGATGCAAAGGTAGTACTTTTATTTTATTCCTCCAAGTTTTTCTAAAAAAAAATGTTTCTGTTTACATCCTTTAACAGGTTGGCTATTTCTCGTTTTTAGGCCAACCTTGTGCCTTCAACTCAAACTCGTTACCATCACGAGCAATAAGGAATGCACCCAAGCTTTCCTTTGTTATATAACCTATCTGTCTGATATTCTCCATCTTATCAATCTTCTCATGATCGCCGATAGGTACTGTAAAAAGAAGTTCATAGTCTTCTCCACCATTCAAAGCAGCTGTTGTAAGGTTCATATTGAACTCTTCGCAGGTTGCTGCAGTTTGATAATCGATAGGAATATTCTTTTCATAGATTCTACAACCGCAGTGACTTTTTTCGCAAATATGTTTTAATTCACTTGCCAATCCATCTGAAATATCAATCATAGAGGTTGGATGTATGCCTGCTGTACGCAGTTGATTGAGTACATCACCACGTGCTTCAGGTTTCAACTGGCGATCAATAAGATATTCTTTACCCGCAAAATCAGGCTGAAAATCCTCAATGGCTGCACGTTCTTGGCGCAAAGCTTCAAGTCGTTTCTCATCTTTATTACTTTGTGCTTCTTTTACCTTATTATTATATTCCTGGACCTGCTGGTAGTAGACTGTCTTTTCGCGTTCGAGAATTTGCAAGCCCATGTAGGCTGAACCAAGATCACCGGTAACGCAGATAAGATCGGTCTCATTTGCTCCACTACGATAGACGATATCATCTTTTGCAGCTTCACCAATACAAGTGAGGTTAATAGCAAGTCCCGTATATGAAGAAGTCGTGTCACCTCCAACAATGTCTACATTCCATTTAGCACAAGCTTTGTTCAATCCAGCATAGAACTGATCAAGGTCTTCTATTTTGAAACGTTTTCCAAGCCCTAATGAAACGATGAGTTGCCGTGGTTGTCCATTCATAGCGAATATGTTACTCATAGCTATCATAGCCACCTTGTAGGCAAGATGTTCCATGTCTATGTAAGTTAAATCGAACTGTACACCCTCCATGAACATCTGTGAAGAGACAAGTGTTTCTTTATCTGAATAGTGTAAAACAGCAGCATCATCACCCACGCCCATAATGGTAGAGTTGTTGATTGGTTGTATATCTTTTGTGAGACGGTTGATTAGTCCGAATTCACCAAGGTCTTTTATTTCCATTTACTTTATTAATAGCTTATTGATATAATGTCTAAGACGTCCTTTATCTATGAATTATAGAATAAAGAACGCCTTAGTTTCTTTTTATATTTATATGCCTTATGAGCGTTTAATCATCTCACGCATAATCTCTGTCATACGTGGCTGTGCAGCGTTTGCAGCTTCCTGAACCTCTTCGTGGCTAACCTTTACAGGAACATCAAAGCCACCAAGGTCAGTGATTACACTGATGCCGAACACCTTAATACCACTATGGCGAGCAACGATAACCTCTGGTACGGTACTCATGCCAACAGCATCACCTCCCATCTTGTGGTACATACGGTATTCTGCAGGTGTTTCAAAGGTTGGTCCTTGTACGCCCATGTAAACTCCATGCTGAACTTCGATGTTCTTCTCCTTAGCAATAGAGTCTGCTAAATCAACCAATTTATGGTCGTATGCCTCGTGCATATCTGGAAAACGAGGACCTGTAGGGAAGTTACGACCACGTAGCGGATGTTCTGGGAACATATTAATATGATCTGTAATAATCATGAGGTCACCAATCTTGAACGATGGATTCATACCGCCAGAAGCGTTTGAAACAAACAATGTTTCAATGCCTAACTCGTGCATTACACGAATAGGGAAGGTAACATCCTTCATGTTATATCCTTCATAGAAGTGGAAGCGACCTTTCATAGCCATGATATCCTTACCACCAAGTCGTCCAAAGATAAGGCTACCAGCGTGACCTTCTACTGTTGAAACTGGAAAATTTGGTATATCTTGATAAGAAAATGAGTAGCTATCGGTTATCTCTGAAGCTAATTGTCCGAGGCCTGTGCCCAGAATGATGGCTGTCTTTGGACTTGTGGTCATCCTCTCTTTTAGCCAAGATGCTGTTTCTTGAATTTTTTCGTACATAGGATATTATTTTTTTATTGAATGTCTCTTCCTTGTCAAGCATAAAGCTTACCTTGATAGGAAGTGCATAAATGTTTTCTTTTACTTCGTCTGATAATTTATCAATATCAACAAGACGTGCCTTATCTTTCTCTGTTGTGACAATCAATTTTGGTTCAGGCATTTTAGCAAAGGTCTCGTTAATACGATGAATATCCTTTGTTGTGAATGCATGATGGTCTGGGAACGATAGTGTTGTCAGTGCATTGTTTCCTGTGAAAGAGTTTAGATCCAACTCCAATTGCTTTGGTGACATGATACCAGCAAGCAACAAGATATTTTTTCCTCTTATCTCTGTGAGTGGTATATTTCTTCCTTTACTGAAGATAGGTTCCAAATCACAATAGTCTAACGTCGTAAAATAAAGCTGTTGGAAAGGGTAGAGTTCCATTGCTTTACTCAATACACGATAGTCTATTGGGTTAAGACTCTTTGGGCACTTCGTGATAATCACAATATCTGCACGATTCTTTCCAGAGAGTGGCTCACGTAGTCTTCCTGCAGGAAGAAGTTTGTCATAGATGATAAGTCGATGATAATCAACTAACAGGATATTGATACCAGGATGTACATATCGGTGCTGAAAAGCATCGTCTAAAAGGATTACATCTGTATCTTTTGTTTCCTCGTCAGATGTTAATCGGTCTATTCCCTCACATCGCTTCTTATCAACTGCAACACGAATATCAGGGAACTTTGTCTTCATTTGATAGGGTTCATCACCAATCTCCCGCATAGGAGTATTCTCGTTTGCTAATACGTATCCACAACTCTTACGTTTATAGCCACGTGAGAGGACAGCCACCTTCATTTTATCCTTCAGTAATCGGATAAGATATTCTACGTGGGGAGTTTTGCCAGAACCACCCACGGTAATATTACCAACAGATATGACTGGAATGTCAAACTGTCGGGATTTGAGAATGTTCAGTTCAAATAACTCATTGCGCAGTCTTACTCCAAGCCCATAGAGCCAGCTGAAAGGCAATAGCCATTTGTTTATTTTGATGTGGTCTCCTTCCATATATGATTAATGGATATTAGGATAAAATGGCAGACGTGCCTGGATTGCATTCTGTTGATTGATGGTCTTTAAGAGTGTAAAAGGCTCATAATAGTCACCTAAGTTAGCACGTAACTGTTGGCTGAGGTAATTATTAGGATTCGTTTGCTCCATCATTTGCTCTAAGAAGTTAGGCTCCTTAGGGTAAGCACATTTTCTATAATTTGGTAGTTTAGCAAGTTGTGCAGCTTTTGCTACAGCAACATCCAATCCACCAAGCTGATCAACAAGTCCTATCTTTTGTGCATCTTGACCAGTAAACACATGCCCCTGTGCTACCTTCTCAACCTGTTCTTCAGTCATCTTACGTCCTTCTGCCACACGGTGACGGAAGAGTTTATAGCCACGGTTTACATATTGGCTAAGATATGACATTTCTTCTTCTGTGAAAGGACGAGCGCGTGTGCCGAAGTCTGCATATTTGTTGGTTTTTACTTCATCAAACTTTAAACCCAATTTTTCTCTTAGCAGACCGCTAACATCTGGGAACATACCAAAGATACCAATAGAGCCTGTAATTGTTGTAGGTTCAGCAACAATCCAGTTGGCTGGAGCTGACATATAATAGCCACCTGAAGCAGCCATTCCACCCATACTAACAACGACAGGTTTCAATTTCTTCAGTTCCATAATCTGATGCCAGATTTGCTCTGATGCATAAGCGGAGCCACCCCCAGAGTTGACACGTACGACAACAGCCTTAACGTCTTTATCTTTTGCTAATTCCTCCAAATCCTTGCAAACAACTTGTGCGTCAATCTGATGACCTTGTGAGAAGAGACCTCCTACAACACCATCAACAATATCACCATAAGCATAGTAGACTGCAACTTCATTTTCCTTATCACCTTGGTCCTTGTCCTCAGTGTTCACCATGTCAGCAATAGTAACCTGATTGATGTCTTTATCAGCCTCAATACCTAACTGCTTCTTCACGATTCCTTTTATCTGGTCTGTATAAACTAAGCCATCAACGAGCTTCAGTTTTACATATTCTTGTGGGTCAGCAAAGGTTATCATACTGTCAGCGTATGCGTTCAGTTGTGCTACTGACAAACCTCTGCTTGCGCCAACTTCCTTTGTAATATTGCCCCAGATACTGTTTAAATAGGCTGATGTTTGCTCACGATTAGCATCACTCATCTTATCGCCAGTGAACATCTCGGTTGCGCTTTTGTAAGCACCAACCTTTACAACCTGCATTTTTACACCGAACTTCGCCAAGAGGTCCTTAATGAAAACTGGTTCAGAAGCTAATCCGTGCCAGTCAATCTGTCCTTGTGGATTAAGATAAACTTTATCAGCAACAGACGACAAGTAGTATGTACCCTGTGTATAGGTGTCAGCGTAAGCAATAATCCACTTTCTACTCTTCTTGAAATCGAGTAGTGCTTTACGCAATGCCTGCATAGAAGCATATGAATCAGACGCAAACGCACCTGCTTCTATGTATATACCCTTAATTTTATCGTTGTCTTTAGCTTTTCTGATTCCTTCAAGCATATCGTCAAGACCCAAACTATTTATTTGAGAACCTTGTAGCTGACTAAGAAAATTATTTTCACTTCTCTCTGACATCTGTCCTGAAAGATTCAAAACAAGTACTGAGTTGTCTTCAGGTTCTTTGGTTGTATCCTGCGATGCAATCATACCGGCAATAGTGAAAAGTGCAAAGAGTCCCGTAACGATGCTAAACAGCATCATTCCAAAGAAAGAAGCAAAAACGAATTTGAAAAATTGTTTCATAAAGAGGTATATAATTACAGTTTATCTTGCAAAGATATATATAATAGATGTAAAAACCAAATTATTCACGAATTCTTAATAACTTTGCAAGCAATATGAAGCATATTATTTTAGCAATTGATAGTTTTAAAGGTTGTTTATCTTCTGTTGAAGCTGAAGATGCTGCTGAACAGGGTCTTCGTGAGCGGTGGCAGGAAGTTAATGTTGTAAAGGTTCCTGTCACGGATGGGGGAGATGGAATGTTAGAAGTCTTTTTACAGTTATTCGACTGTAAGGAGATTACTGTTAATTGCCACGATGCACTCATGCGTCCCATTCAAGCGAGCTATGCCGTATGTGCAGATAATACGGTCGTCATAGAGACGGCTTTGTCGTGTGGCATAAATCTTCTTAAGCAACAGGAATTGAATCCTTTACGTGCAACCACTTATGGATTAGGTGAACTCTTAGCAGACGCACTTCAAAGAGGGTTTAGAAAATTTATTATCGGACTTGGAGGGTCAGCTACAAGCGATTGCGGACTTGGTATGTTGGCAGCTTTGAAAGACATTTTTGGGAAGAACTGGCGTGATAATTTTTTACGAGATTTAGATATAATCTTAGCTTCAGATGTAAATAATCCTCTCTTTGGTGAACGTGGTGCTGCTGTCATTTTTGGTCCACAGAAGGGGGCGACACCAGAAATGATAGCTTGTTTGGATCGTCGAGCACGTACTTTTGCACGTATGGCTGCTGCTCAGTTAGGTTTTGATTGTTCTTTGAATAACGGTGCTGGAGCTGCAGGTGGATTGGGTTATGCTTTTATGCAGTTTATGAATGCTAAGATGCGTTCAGGTGCAGATGTTCTTTTAGAAACTGTCAATTTTAATTCACTTATAGAAGATGCAGATTTGATTATAACAGGGGAGGGTAGTGCAGATAGTCAGACATTAATGGGAAAGATACCGATAAGGGTTTTAGAATATGGTCTTCGTAAGAATGTTCCTGTTATGCTTATAGCTGGGAAGGTAAAGGATGCGGCAGCTTTACTTAAAGCAGGCTTCTCACAAGTTCAATGTATTACACCAAAGGATATGATGCTTACAGAAGCAATGAAACCTACTGTTGCAAAAGAGAATATTCGAAAAGCTATTATACAGTTAAATTAAGGTTTCCGATATGCGGAGTAATAAAGCAGACTAAAGTTAGTGATATAAGCATTGTTGTTTTAATTTTATTTTGCTGTCACTTTTAACACTTCATGTAAAGGTGCTGCAAATCAATTGTTTATAGGCTATTTTTGGATGATATCAGTGACAGGAAAATATATTTTGAATAAATTGTTTTGTTCTGTAAACTTTATTTCGGTTTTTTGATGTTCTTGCAATACTATGCTTAAATTGTTTCCAATCCTTCTTATTAGCCCAAGCCCACCTTTTCTTTTTAATTGGGAACAAAGATGGAGAAGGAAGTGTTTTAGCTGGGATAAATTCAAATATCCTATTCTGAACACAAGTATCGTTTTCATTTTTATTTCCAGAAATATAGGTTTCATCTAAAAGTAGCAGATGACTGTTATCAATGATTTTATACCTCAGTAATACCAGTTCTGTGCGTAGTAAATAATATATATATGTCGTTACACAGATTGTATCTTCTTTTAGCTTATAATACCCACTCCTCATAAGATATATGTTATTTAAAGGAGTACATTCCTTATCCAATTCCATATTAGCTCTCTTATAATGCTCATTGGCATAAAAATCCTTTTCTACAGCATTGAAAAGAATATTTCCGTATGTTCCATCCTCATAAAGGATAAAAGGATTATACCCTGCAAGCGTCGACATGCCACCCTTGCTAATGATAGAAGAACCTCCTACAGTAACAGAATCGGTGCTATCATTAACTAAAGAATAATAGCCTTTTATATTCACTTTTGTAGCTATCCCTGTATTGGTATTTACTCGAAAACCATTGTATACAAGAGCTTTCTCGTACTGATTGGGGAAGAAGCTAAAGCAACTCGTTAAAGTTACAGATGCTATAATGGCAGTAAAAACATATTTTCTCATAATGATATGAGCAAAAGTATATAACATTCTTGAGAAATCCAAAGAAATCGGAATTAATTTTTGAAGATAATTTGTTTTATTGTACATCTTGCATTTTATAATTATTTGAGAAGCTTTATTTTCATAGTTACAACACTCTATTAAAATCGATTTATCCTACAGAAAGGTTTTGGTTACCAGAATGTTGTCGGTATTAACACTTCGATGAAAAACGGCTTTGAAGAGATTTTCTAACGAAGATGTAAGAAACTCAAAGTTTATAGTCAGGATTTCTTCTCGTCCATTTCGTTTTCTACGAGAAAATTGTTATCGTTGCAGCATTGGCAGAAGATTCTTTGGGCATTGAAGAATAAAGAGAGGGAAAGAAACTCGTTTGTTTTTATTCATCCACTCTTTGATAGATACCTACTCAAACTTCTAATAATCCGTATTTTACTGTTTGTGAAATGATTTGGTGCGGAGGGACAGCACATGTTGTGCGGGCGGTGAACACCAATGGTGCGGATGGTTACGATGTACAGATTTACTAAGTATAAGAAAACTTGTTGGTCACGAATAAGCCTAAAGGAGAACAGAGGTTTGCGTTGTAAAATTCTATAGTAATATTACTCGAAAAGTCTGATGAGCCTTTTATTATTGAGAACAAAGTTCTATAATTATTAAGCTAAAGATTTGATTTTTAGCAGCGTAATTTTCCTATACGGATAATAAATTGTACCTTTGCAAAAGTTTTAAAGTTTAAAGATTGTTTTGTATGGACGAAAAACAGATGGATTGTTCCAAGAAAACCCTTCGTAGAAAACTCGATTTGCTCCTTCGTACAGGGCAAATTCTTATGGAAAGTTCTGCTGATACGAGTCGTGTGAAGCGAAATATGGAGCGCACAGCAGCTTATTTGGGACTTCCCAAAGAGAATCTGCACATGAACATTGATTATTATATGTTGCAGGTGAATGTTAGTGATGAATATCATAGTTTTTCTAAGATGCAGCGTTGTGATAAGCATGTAATTAATATGCTTGCTATTCAGGAAGTTTCAAAACTCTCATGGCGTGCTATTCAAAAGGACTATTCGTTAGACAAGTATGAAGAGGAACTTGAGAAGATTGCTAATGGTAAACATTACTACAAGGATTGGATGATTGCTATTGGTGCAGGTCTTGCTTGTGGTGGATTCTGTATTCAGTTCGGTTGTGATTGGACAGCTTTCTTCTATGCTTCTATTGCCGCTATATTGGGTAATCGCCTTCGTATGTTCTTGAATCATTCTGGTTCTAATCTTTATGCCAACTTTGCTGTTGCGGCTTTTGTTAGTACAATTCTTGCATGGTTGTCATCTTTTCTCTCTACACCTACCGTTCAAGCAGCGCTACCAGAGTTCCTTCGTCCAATTCTGTTTACAGAAACTCCTTGGCATCCACTCTTAGCTTGTGCCCTTTATATTGTTCCAGGAGTCCCTTTAATAAACGCTGTTAATGACTTGTTAGACAATCATATAAACACGGGATTAGTCCGTGCAATGAACACGCTTCTTATTGTCATAGCAATGTCATTTGGTATTATGTTGGCAATTAAGTGTGGTAGTTTTGATGGCTTTGCTAAAAACCTATCAACAATTCCTCATCACTCTTTCTATGTCTATGCTGTTGCTGCTGCAATTTCTGCTATGGGCTTCGCAACGATTTATAATATTCCATATCGTTTAATGCCTTGGATTGCGGTTGGAGGTATAATCTGTGTTTGTACGCGTAACTTCGTCTTCCTTGATCCTTCAACAGGAAATGCTGGTCTTGGACTTGGAATAGTTGTTGGTTCACTTTGTGGTTCGGCATTGATATCTATCATTAATATTAAGGCTGTCCATATCCTCCATACACCACATCAGTGTATCACTATTCCTGCTGTTATCCCTATCGTTCCAGGTGTGTTAATGTATCGTGCACTTTATGGTTTTATGGGGATGCAGGGTGTTGTTGGAGAAGTAACGCATGCTATGTCTTTTGCAATCAATGGTTCGTTAGTCTTAGTTTGTATTGCTCTTGGTGTTGCTATTCCTAACATTTTTGCGAAGAAATGGATTGCGCCACATCGCAAGGCAAAGCTACAACGTATGATTGATGAGCGTCGCCAGCGTGGTAAGTTTGTTGATTTGCATCAGTATAATATATAATAGAGAAATCATTATAAAACGATATTATGAGGATGAAACTGTTGTAAGTTTCATCCTTATTTTGTTTAACCCAAATCATTAGACCACAATGTTTCAGGAATTCTTGTTTTTGTGTTGTTTCCTAACATCTTTTATTTTCTTATCGGCATCTTGTCCGTCTTTTTAACTTGACGTAGCCCGCTACGCCTGCGTTCCAAAGCCAAACAATCTACTCGATAATAAAACAAAATATGTTTAGGCTCTAATGATCGAATTGGGTTAAATTATATAAGTTGATTAGGCATCAAAGGCGTCTGAATTTACTTATCTGGAGCGAAAGATAATTATAAATACATAAAAATAATTGTTTCCTTTTAGAACCATGTCATTTTGTAATACTCATATTATCAAGTAGTTATACTAAACTTTCAGCCTGATAGCATAATATTATCGACTGATTTATGACTAAAAAAAGATAGAAAAGTTTGGTTAATTCGCAAAAAAGTAATACCTTTGCACTCGCAAAAACGAAATGAGCACCCTTAGCTCAGTTGGTAGAGCAACTGACTCTTAATCAGTGGGTCTAGGGTTCGAATCCCTAAGGGTGTACAAGAAGGATTTCCTAATAAAGGAAATCCTTTTTATTTATCTAATTTCTTTTTATATCTGCGGTATAATTCAATTATTTTGTGTAAGTTTGCAGATTATGAAACAAACTTATCTCAGAAATTATATTATATTCCTATTTATACTGGTCAGCGCTACTTTATTAGCTTCTAATAAGAGTGGTGGCTTGATAAGTTACCCAGGAGGAAAGTGTTATATGTTCCGTGTTACTTTAAAAGATAAGAATGGAACACCTTATTCCTTGGATAAACCAGAGAAATTTCTATCAAAAGCTTCTCTTCTTCGACGTGAACGTCAGGGATTAAAGCTTGATTCGACAGACCTACCGGTATCACCTGATTATATTCAACAGATAAAGAAGAGAGGTGGTAAGGTTGTTGCTGTGAGTAAATGGAATAACTCTGTTCTTGTGCGTGGCAATAATCGCCAAACGTTAGAAGACTTAAAAGTATTGTCTTTTGTGAAAGATAGTAAGTTAGTATTTGTCTCTCCAGACTCTATCCGTCCACTTTCTCAACGTGTTCGTTATAATTCTGAACTTCAATCTCTTGATTCTACGGTTCACGACTATTATGGTATGGGTAAGGGGCAAATTGAGAGTTTGAATGGTAGAAAGCTGCACAACCTTGGTTTTATGGGACAAGGCATGACTATCGCAGTGTTGGATGCAGGCTTTATGAATGTGGATAAGATTGCTGCCTTTAGGAATCTCAATATAAAAGGTACACATAACTTTGTTGCAGGGTATGATAATGATGTCTATAAAGAGATGGATCATGGTACCAAGACTTTGTCAACAATAGCGATGAACCAGCCTACGGTGTTTGTGGGTACTGCTCCTAAAGCTGATTTCTGGTTGCTTCGTACGGAAGACTATTCGACAGAAAGTCCTGCAGAAGAAGATTTTTGGATAGCTGCAGTTGAGTTTTCTGATTCTGTAGGTGTTGATATCATTAGTTCATCTTTGGGCTATCACGGCTTTGATGACATATCTATGAACTATCGTTACTCAGATTTAAATGGGCGAACTGCAGCAATTTCTCAAGCAGCATCACGTTTGGCAAGTAAGGGAATGATACTTGTAAATAGTGCAGGTAACGATGGTATGGGAACTTGGAAGAAGATTAATGTTCCTGCTGATGCACATGATATTCTTACTGTGGGAGCAGTTTCTCTTGATAAAGTTAATGCCCCTTTTTCATCGATAGGGCCTACAGCTGATGGGCGCATTAAGCCAGATGTAATGGCTTATGGATGTCCAACAAATGTCGTATCGGGTAGGGGATATATCATACCAGACAATGGAACATCGTTCGCTTGTCCACTCATAGCTGGTATGGTAGCCTGTTTGTGGCAGGCATGCCCTAATAAATCAGCAAAAGAGATAATAGATATTGTTCGTCAATCGGGAAATAATTGTCAATCTCCTGACAATATAATGGGATATGGTATACCTGACTTTTGGTCAGCCTATCAGTCAGCAACTCGTTATAATCAGTAGTGGTTAGTGAAACATATATTTCTAAAAGATGACCAAAGCACTTTCGTTATTTGAATTAAACAGTCTTGTCGCAGATGTGATAGATGCAACTCTGTCACGTTCTTATTGGGTGGAAGCAGAATTGTCTGAGGCCCGTGAGAATCGTGGACACTGTTATATGGAGTTGATTGAGAAGAATGAAGGTAGCAATGTACCTATAGCACGTGCTTCAGCAAAGTGTTGGAGCAACATTTGGACGCTTATTAAGCCTGCTTTTGTTCGTATTACAGGTCAGGAAATACGAGCAGGAATGAAGGTGATGTTACAAGTTCATGCTCAATTTCATCCTCAGTATGGCTTCTCTTGGATAGTTGATGATATCAATCCTGAGTATACGATGGGTGATATGATGCGTAAGCGGCAAGAGATTATCCGTCAATTAAAGGCAGAAGGAGTCTTTGATTTGCAAAAAGAACTTTGTCTTCCGATGTTTGCTCAGCGTATAGCTGTTATCTCTTCTGAGACCGCTGCTGGTTATGGTGACTTTTGTAATCAGTTAGAAACTAATGATTATGGATTCTATTTTCACGTAGAATTGTTTCCTGCTATTATGCAGGGCGACTCTGTTGAACAGAGTATAATAAACGCATTGAATCAAATCAATAGTCGTGAAGAACATTTCGATTGTGTTGTTATCATTCGTGGTGGTGGCGCAACAGCCGACCTTAGCGGTTTTGATACCTTGAATCTTGCTGAGAATGTGGCAAACTTTCCATTACCAATTATAACAGGTATTGGACACGAACGTGATGAAAGCATCTTGGATATGGTATCGTTTCAACGTATGAAGACGCCAACTGCTGCTGCTGCTTATCTCATAGACCATCTTGCTTCAACGCTGATGAGAGTAGAAAACGCGCAAGCTGCGATAATCGATGGTGTGAAGAAGGCTTTAGAGGTTGAGAAAATGCGTATTCAACATATTGGTTCACATATTCCAGTGTTGTTCTCTGTGGTTCGTACAAAGCAGGATGCTTGGCTTGAAGGCTTATCCCAACGGCTGGTGATGAGAATGAATGAAGCTATAAAACAGGCTGATTTTCATTTAAGCACGTTACAAAATCGTATGTTACTGACACTGCAAAATAAGTTGTCTGTTGAGCAGCATCGACTCGATATACTTGAGCAGCGGGCAAGGTTACTTGATCCTTCTTTACTTTTAAAGCGTGGGTACAGTATTACATTGTGTAATGGTAAGACAATTCGTAACGCTAAAGACTTAAAGATAGGTGATACGATAACAACACGTTTTGAGACTGGCGAGGTAGAGAGTAAGGTGGAACGTTTATCCTAAAAGAGCATATTATTCCATATATTATAAATGTAAAAAGGCAATGAAAGAAATAAAATACGAAGAAGCAGTTCATAAATTGGAAGCTATTGTAGATAAAATGGAACGTGGAGAACTTGATATAGACTCTATGGCTGCCCAATTAAAAGAAGCTCAAGAGTTAGTAAAGCTCTGTAAACAAAAGCTTAAGCGTACCGACAACGAGATTCAAAAGCTTTTAGAAAAGCAATAATTCTCTTTTTTTCTTATTTAGAAAACGAAATGTAAGTTTAATTAACTTGTTATTTGGTTGCATGGTAAGAATATTTTGTTTACTTTTGTAGATAATTGTCATGAATAATAACTTAACACGAAAATAATATGAAGAATATAGAATGGTCAAGTTTATCATTTGGCTATATGCCAACTGATTATAATGTTCGCTGTTACTATCGTAATGGTAAGTGGGGTGAGGTAGAAGTCAGTTCAGATGAGTATCTTAAACTTCACATGGCAGCAACTTGTCTTCACTATGGTCAAGAGGCTTTTGAGGGATTGAAGGCATATCGTTGTCCAGATGGTAAAGTGCGTGTTTTTCGTGTAGAAGAAAATGCAAAACGTTTGCAGAATACAAGTCGTGGTATTGTAATGCCAGAAGTACCAACAGAGTTGTTTGCAGAAATGGTTAAAAAAGTTGTTCGTCTTAATCAAGAATACATCCCACCTTACGAGAGTGGTGCTTCACTCTATATTCGTCCGTTGTTAATTGGTACATCTGCTCAGGTGGGTGTTCGTCCAGCAGAGGAATATTGCTTCTTAATCTTTGTTACCCCTGTTGGTCCTTACTTTAAGGGTGGCTTCTGTGCTAATCCTTATGTTATTGTTCGTGATGTTGACCGTGCTGCTCCATTGGGAACTGGTATGTATAAGGTTGGTGGTAACTATGCTGCATCACTTAGAGCAAATCGTCGTGCACATGAACAAGGTTATGCATCAGAGTTCTATTTGGATGCAAAGGAGAAGAAGTATGTTGACGAGTGTGGTGCAGCCAACTTCTTTGGTATCAAGGATGATACTTACGTTACTCCTAAGTCAAGTTCTATCTTGCCATCTATAACGAACAAGAGTCTGATGCAGATTGCTGAAGACCTTGGAATGAAGGTAGAGCGTCGTCCTATTTCAGAAGATGAATTGGATAGCTTTGAAGAAGCTGGTGCTTGTGGTACAGCAGCTGTTATCTCTCCGATATCACATCTTGATGATATGGATACGGGTAAGGTTTATAGTTTTGGTGACAAACCAGGACCATGGTCTACCAAGCTTTATGAAACCCTTCGTGGTATTCAGTATGGCACGATAGAAGACAAGCATGGTTGGACAACTGTAGTAATTGAATAATCTTTTGTAGAACGAGAATACGTTTATAAAGATAAGTATAGAAAACAAAGATTTGTATCAAAGTTCAGGTTTACTTTTAGTAACCGCTTTGATGCAAATCTTTTTTGATATATAAAAGTACGATGAAATACGTTTGTATTCCCGTTTGGGTGTAGACCTCATCCCAATAATATAAAAATACACTTTTTTATAGCAATATATAGCAACTTAATTAGTGCTCAGCACCATTGGTGTTTATCATCAGTACGACATGTGCGGTACAATAACACATCATCTAAAAAGGAGTATAAATATAGCTGGGATGATAAAATAGATGTGTGATATGAGTTTAATAAGCATGTGAAAAAATCATATTTTTGGGCTGATAATTTGGAAAAATAACAAGAATGTTGTAATTTTGCAGTCGGAATTATTATTAGTGACTAACGAAGTAAGTAATTAATTACTAATTAAAAAGAACAAGAAATGAATATATCAAAGAAAATGCAGGATGCGTTCAATGCGCAGATTGTGGCAGAAATGTGGTCATCAAATCTCTATTTACAGATGTCATGTTGGTTCCGTAAGGAAGGCTGGAAGGGCTTCTCAGGCTGGATGTACAAGCAGGCTGAAGAGGAGAGACAGCACGCAATGGATATGGCTCAGTTTGTTCTTCATCGTGGTGGTGAGGTTATCCTTACCAGTATCGATGCCGTTAAGACAAGTTGGACAGACGCTAAGGAGGCTTTTGTAGATACATTTGCGCATGAGCAGAAGGTTACAGAACTTATCAACAAGTTGGCAGATGTTGCTGATGAGGAGAAGGACCGCGCATCACAGAACTTCATTGCAAAGTATATTGATGAGCAAGTAGAGGAAGAGAAGAATGTTAAGGATATTCTCGATTCATTCGCTCACTTGGAAAGCCATGCTATTGCACATATTGATAGTAAGCTTGAGCAGGCTCGTTAAGACTTAAAAAGGATATAAAAAAGTGTCAAAGCTACTTGCTTTGACACTTTTTTTATGCGTTTTATTAAACCCAAACTGGTTCATTTAGAACCTAAGCATAATTAGGGTGTATTGTGATGTTTATTTGTCCGGCTTCGTTTGATTCGTATTTTTTATCATGTCTTTATTCAGATGAGTGACAAATATCAGCTGTCCACCTTTACTAAATACGACTTTATACACACCTCCAGCTTTATCTTTTCTTTCGTAAGTATAAGCAAATTTGTTAATATCCCAACACGTATCATGCTGTGCTGCAAGGTCTATTCTCTGATAAAACTCTTTATTTGGAATCGTATCAAGAAGTAGTGTTGCTGAATAGTTGCCACTTTCTACCGATTCTTCATCAGCCGCTAAACTAACAGAGTCGGGTATAAAAGGTATTGCTTTTGTTGTCTTATACTTAGGAAAGCGAATAGAAGTAATACTCTGTAAATCAATATTTAGTTTACCATTCTCAACATGTGGTGTAAACTCCTTTGCAGCAACAGTATCTCCATTGTTACTGCCTTCTATTGTTTTGCTTTGATTACAAGATACAATAGCAATAATGATGAAAACAATACCAAAAACGATTGTTGCTATAATTTTTGAAAGACTCTTTTTCTGTTCCATTATTTATTATCTTTTTCGGTTGAAGGTTTTAATTTCTTCAATCTTTTCTGTGCTGTCGGATTATCAGGATAGAGTGCAATAGCCTTCTCATAATTGGCAATAGCTGCCTCATTCATTTCTTCACGCTCGCACTCTTTACCCATCATAACATATTCTACTGACAGCTCTTTGAGATACTCATTCTTCTTATCTTGTTGTCGCTTAAGTTCCTCATTTTCATTACGTAACTGGTTAATGAGGTCCAGTTTCCGTCTGATAAATCGCTTAGCTGCTGGTTGTTCAATATCATAACGGCTATGAATAGCAAGAAAAAAGCTACGCAGGAAAGCATCAAAGTCTCCCTTGTCGAAAGCACATACAGCATCGTAGTATTCTTTATCAGCCTTGCTTTGTTTGAGTACTGTCGATATAATATTATTATCGTTGTAGTGTCTGGCAAAATGTATTACCTCACTTCTTACAAAGACCTCATTTCTACGTAGTGGTTCTTTGAGTGTAATACCTTCAAGACTTGTACAGCGTGATAGAGCAACATATGCCTGACCACCGGCAAAGACACCGCCTGTGAAATCAATATTTACATTCTTGAATGTCAGTCCTTGACTCTTATGTACAGTAATAGCCCAAGCCAACTTGATGGGGAATTGTATATAAGTACCTATTTGTTCCTCTTCAATTCGTTGTTCTTCCTCATTGAATCGGTACCTTATATTCTCCCACATCTCACGTTGCACCTGTAAGTCATCTCCCTCTTCTGTATGAACATAGAGGATTCCTGCCTCCTCATCAATACCGATAATAATACCTAAGGTCCCATTAACCCATTGCTTCTCAATGTCATTTTTGATAAACATGATATGTGCTCCCACCTTGAGGTTTAACTCAATAGGAGTAGGGAGGCTGCTCTCAGGAAACTCTCCTTTGATTTCACCTAAGAACATCACAGGGTCTCCATCAAGGCTATCAAGTCCTTCATTGTTTATCCAGTCTACTGTATCTCGCTTAGTCGATAGGGTAATGGTGAAATCTCCTTCTGGCTTGTTTGTATTCTCCAAACTTGCCCCAACACGTTCATTGATATGGTTGAAATCAGTGTCAGTGACCTGATTGGTACGGATATGGTCAAGAATGGAAATAAAGTGAGGGTCGTTTTGGCGGTAGACTTTATTGAGTTCAATACTCACAAGTGGATAATCTTGGAACACCTTTGCATCAAAGAAGTAGCTACTTGGGTAATAGGGTTGTAAGAGTCGACGATCCTCTTCCTTTAGAACAGGTTCTAACTGATAAATGTCGCCTACCAAGAGAAGCTGTTTTCCGCCGAATGGCTCGCGCATATTACGATTGTATATGCGCAGTATTTTGTCGATGAAGTCAATGATGTCAGCTCTAACCATACTAATCTCATCAATAATGATTAGTTCGACTTCCCGCAAAAGTTTGCACTTGTCACCATTGTATTTCATTGTGCTGCGTAGATTACGGGCAGAATAACGTTTGTCAGTTGGGACAAGAGGATAGAATGGAAGTTTGAAGAAGCTATGCAGAGTACTACCACCTGCATTGATAGCAGCTATGCCTGTGGGTGCAAGAATAATATGTTTTTTCTTTGTTGTCGCAGCAATGTAACGTAGAAATGTAGACTTTCCTGTTCCTGCTTTTCCAGTGAGGAATAGGGAATTGTTTGTAAACTGAATAATCTGAAGTGCTTTTTGCAACTCTGTATTATCCAAGTCAATCGTATTTACGTCTATGTTTACCTTCTTTTGTGACATTGATTGGGGGGCTTTAGTTCCCTTTGCAGTTGGTAGTTATGTTTGCTACTAAGCTATATTTATGCCTTGCGCCTTTTCTGTATAATTACAACGACCTATTGTTAAGTTTACTGACAAGAGGCTATAGATAAAACAAAAACCTTCATATATACTCACAGAGGTAAAAGTCTCTGTGAATATATAGAAGTTTGTTGTTTGAGGAAGAGAATTGATAGTTATTAATCAATTACCAAAGTATTCTGATTTCTTTATCAACCAAAAGTAATCATAAGTTCCATTTTAAGAATTATGAATTACCTAAATTTCCATATCTTCACTGCGTGGCTTCTTCGCCTTCTTTATAATTTGAGGCGATTCATTATTAGAACTATTGCCCTGCCGTTCTGGAGTAGGTTGTGGAGCTGGTTCTAATATAAAGCCACCCTCGTCTGTATTTTCGTGTCCGTCGATAGGTTCTTCCTCTTCCTCCTGATGACGTCTATGTCCTGTTGTAAAGTCACGCAAAGAATCAGGAGCAGCACGCCGAACTACTGTAGGTTGACAGTTGTACATTGAAGGGTCGATATCCTCGTCTGGATCTAACTGCCACTTAGCATGATACTTTTGGAAAGCCTTGTCGCGCATTAAGCTGTAAATAAACTCTCCACAGATAGGTAGTGCAGTCTTTGAACCCTGTCCTAAGGCTCCTGTACGGAAGTGGATGGAGCGATATTCACCACCAACCCATGCACCAACGACAAGTTTAGGGCTGACTGCCATAAACCAAGCATCAGAGTGGTTATTACTTGTACCAGTCTTTCCTCCCCAGTCTGTATCACCAAAAGTATAATGACGTAATGCTTGACTTGTACCACCACCTTCGTTCACACCAGCCTTCAACATTTCCTGCATGAGGAATGCTGTCTTGTAAGGTAATGCTCTCTCGTGGTCTTTTGGTGCTACATATACCTCGTTTCCATCTTTATCTAAGATGCGTGTAACGACAACTGGAACATGATATTCACCATCATTTGCTACAGTACTATAAGCATTTACCAATTCTAATAAGTTTACGTCGCTTGAACCGAGTGCTAATGAAGGCTCATCATCCAACGGACTCTTGATACCCATCTCCTGAGCTGTACGGATAATATTCTTGATGCCCATCTCCTGTCCTAAGCGTACAGCAATGGAGTTTATACTGCGAGCAAAAGCACTCTTCAGTGTAATAGAATCATTAGAGAATCTACCATTGGCATTGTGTGGTGTCCAAGTCTTCATCTGACCAGTCTTCTTATCAAGAACCTGCATACTGATATATTCATCACGACGTTTATCACAAGGGGTCAGTCCTTGATTGAACGCCTCTGAGTAGACGAATAGTTTGAAGGTTGAACCTGGTTGACGCTGTGCAACAACCTTATCATATTTCCATGTTTTGAAATCAATGTCACCCACCCAAGCTCTTACCGCACCAGTCTCTGGTTCCATAGCAACCATAGCACAGTGCATGAATTTAACCATATAGCGGATAGAGTCCATTGATGACATTTCTTTCTCAATATGCCCCTTTTCATAGTCGAAGAGAGTCACCTTATGCGGTTTGTTGAGATAATAAAGAACGCTATCAGGCTGGTTAGGGTATTTCTGTAATAGCTTCTTATAGAAAGGCTGACGTTCAGCAATGCCCTCAATAAAACCAGGAATCTCATTTCCCTTTGCATCGCGCCAAGGCTGCATACCTCTCCAGTGGTTATCAAAAGTTTGTTGAACCTTTTCCATCTGCTTTGTTGCAGCTTGCTCAGCATACTTCTGCATACGAGTGTCAATGGTGGTATAGATCTTTAAACCACTGCTATAGAGGTCGTAACCATTGTCTTTCATCCAATCTTTGAAGTATTCTGATATATATTCACGGAAGTACTGAGCTTGACCATCATAGTTTTCTTCTACGTGTATATCCAACTTCATAGGTCGCTTAGAGTATAGTGCGTACTCATCATGTGGTAATACATTATGTGTAACCATATTATACAGCACAGTGTTACGACGGCGAATAGAATTCTTTGGGTGCAAGATTGGATTATAATAAGTAGTAGCTTTCAACATACCTACCAACGTTGCAGCTTGATCAATAGATAACTTTGAAGGACTTGTATTAAAATAAGTCTTAGCAGCTGTCTTTACACCAAAGGAATTGTTGCCAAAGTCAACGGTGTTGGCATACATTGTCAGGATTTCTTTCTTTGAATAGATTAACTCTAACTTCACAGCAATAATCCATTCCTTACTCTTCATAATGAGCATTCGCAAGCCTGGTACATGACCTAATAGACCTGAAGAATATTGCGTACGAACACGGAACATATTCTTCGCCAACTGCTGTGTGATGGTTGATGCACCACGACCTCCACTACCTGTTACGGCATCCTTGATGGCACCACCGATACCCATAAAGTCTATACCATTATGGCTATAGAAGCGCTCGTCCTCTGTGCTGATGAGTGCATTCCAGAATGCAGGGGTTACCTCCTCATACTTTACTGGTGTACGATTCTCTTTATAGAATCTACCAATGAGGACAGAGTCTGCACTATAAATCTCTGATGCAGCATAGGTTGGAGGAGTTTTTATATCAATAAAACCTGGTGACTTGCCAAAGAGCCAAAGGAAGTTAATGTCTACCATTCCTAAATAGAGGAAGATAGCTACAAAGAAAGATACTGTTCCGACAGCCATCTTCGTGTACCAAGCACGACCTTTATATAGTTTTGCGTACCATGGGAAGAAGTTGAAAATCCCTCGGAATATACTTCTAATGAATTTAAATATTTTCTTTATCATTGATTGACAATCTTCAAGTTTTAAAGCTACTTGCCTATGTTTATAATATTGCTATAATACGTTTAATACAAAAGTACTTATTTACTTGTATTTGATATCATTGTATGGACATAATTTAAGATTTCTTCAATGTTATCGGGATTAAACCATTGAAAAGCGGTATCTTTTTTATACCATGTGAGCTGTTTGCGAGCATATCTTCGAGTATTACTCTGTATTTTAAATATGGCTTCATCAAGTGTTGTTAAGCCATCAAGGTATTCAAATAGTTCCTTATATCCAACCGTGTTGAGTGAATTCAGAGTTCGCTTAGGATAAACTTGTAGTGCTTCTTCTATCATTCCCTCTTCAATCATGTCTAATACTCGCTGATTGATTCTATTATAAAGTTCGTCTCTATCACGATTTAATCCAACCTTGATGATATTAAAAGGACGATCTTTAATAGTATTGGAACGGAAAGATGTATATGTTTTTCCAGTTTGGATACATATCTCAAGGGCATGGATAACACGACGTGGATTATTCCTGTCAACTATCTTCCAGTGCTCAGGGTCCAGTTCTCGTAACAGATTACACATCTGTTCTAATCCCTCTGCTTCTAAGCGTCTCATCATTTTCTCTCGTATTTCAGGAAGAATCGTCGGGATATCATCAATACCATTACATACAGCGTCAATATACATCATTGAACCACCTGAGAGTAACGAGATAGGTGTGTGCTGGCTGTTAATAATATTAAGTACATCTTGTTCGTATAGGCTTGCAGAATAATAATCTTCTAAATGATGATTACCAACAAAATAGTGTTGTACACGCTGCTGCTGTTCTGCCGTTGGTGCTGCTGTTCCTATAGGAATCTCAGAGAATATTTGTCGGGAGTCAGCATTGATAACAGGTACATTAAAATGCTCTGCAATACGGAGAGTGGTCTCTGTCTTGCCAACGCCTGTTGGGCCAGTGATGACTATTAATGTTTTGTTTTTCAAGCTGATAAATGATTACAAATAATGTTTTCCAACTCGTTTAAGTTGTGGAATACTCAAGCTATTCGTTCGCTTTTAAAGATTCCCCTCCCTTTTGAGAGGGGGAGGGGATAGTCTTTATTTAATGATACCACGTTCAGATGATTCAACAAAGTCTATAATCTTCTGAATCTCTGGCGTAATCTGTAGTTCGTTCTTAATCTTCTGAATGTTCTCGGCGCGTGTACCTGTTCCATAAAGGATGCGGTAAGCATTGTGGATAAGTTCAATGAGTTCATTTGAAAAGCCACGACGGCGAAGACCAATGAGGTTAATTCCCATATAGCGGGCAGGCTCTTTACCAACAATGATATATGGTGGAATATCCATAGAGAAACGGCTTCCACCCTGTATCATAACGTATCCACCAATATGGCAGAACTGATGACAGAGAATGTTAGCAGATATGATAGCGTTATCATCAACTGTCACTTCGCCTGCAAATTTGGTTGCATTACCAATAATGTCACCAGAACCAATAACACAATCATGTGCAATATGTACACATTCCATCAGTAGGTTATTACTACCAACCTTTGTTGTACCCTTTGAAGCCGTACCACGTGAAATAGTAACATTCTCACGAATAGAGTTGTTGTCCCCAATCTCACAAAGTGTTTCCTCATCTCTAAACTTCAAGTCCTGAGGTTTTGTAGAGATACTGGCACCTGGGAATATTTCGTTGTTATTGCCTAAACGTGCACCAACATGGATGGTTACGCTGTTTTGGAACACATTATTATCACCGATAACAGTATTCTTATCGATATAACAGAATGGACCAATTATATTATTATCACCAAGTTTTGCCTCTGGATGAACAAAGGCCAATGGGCTTATCTGGTTCATATGCGTCTTATGAAATTATTACTTGTTCTTTACAATCTGGGCAGTGAATGTAGCCTCAGCAACAACACGCTCTCCAACAAACATATAACCCTTCATTGAACTGATTCCATGACGAACAGGACCAAGAAGTTCAACACGGAACATAAGCGTGTCACCAGGAATAACCTTCTGACGGAACTTAACGTCATCAATCTTCAAGAAGTAAGTTGACCAACGCTCAGGCTCTTCAACCTGAGAAAGTACTAAGAGTCCGCCACATTGAGCCATAGCCTCAACCTGTAATACTCCTGGCATAACAGGTTCCTGTGGGAAGTGACCTTGGAAGAATGGTTCGTTGCTGGTTACATTCTTAATACCAATAATACTTGTTGAACCCATTGCAATGACCTTATCTACCAACTGCATTGGATAGCGGTGTGGTAAAAGCTCACGGATACGGATGTTATCCATCAATGGCTCATCATTTGGATCATACATTGGTGCTTGTATCTCATGCTTACGTATTTCTTTACGCATCAAGCGAGCAAACTTATTGTTTACAGTATGACCAGGACGAGTCGCAATAATACAGCCCTTGATAGGTTTACCAATCAATGCCATATCACCGATGATATCAAGGAGCTTATGGCGTGTACATTCGTTATCCCATTGTAAAGGCTTATGCTGAATATAACCAATGTTATTTGCATCCATACGAGGAACCTTCAAGAGGTCTGCCAATTGGTCAAGTTTCTCTTGTGAAACCTGTTGTTCATAGATAACAATTGCATTATCCAAGTCACCACCCTTAATCAGGTTAGCCTGCAAGAGTGGCATAATGTCACGTACAAAAACGAATGTACGTGCTGGAGCAATCTCGGTTGCATAAGTATTGATATCATCCAATGTAGCAAATTGACTGCTAATAAACTTAGAGTCAAAGTTACACATCGCAGTGATAGAGAACTGCTCGTCAGGGAGAATAGTAATTACAGAGCCATTCTCATCCTTAATCTCAATCTTCTTGCGAATGATATAGTAATCCTTTGGAGCATTCTGATCAACGATACCAACCTCATTGATTTTATCAACATACATTGTTGCAGAGCCATCGAGGATAGGGAATTCTGGACCATTAATCTGTATAAGACAGTTATCAATACCCATTGCATAGAGGGCAGACATACCATGTTCAATCGTACTAACACGTGCCTCACCCTTAGCCAATACTGTTCCACGCTGTGTATCAACAACATTCTCAGCAACAGCATCAATAATAGGCTGTCCATCAAGATCGATTCTTTGTATCTTATAGCCAGTATTTTCAGGGGCAGGATTGAATGTTACAGTAAGACTCAATCCTGTATGAAGTCCCTTTCCGAAGAGGGAAAAACTTCCCTTTAAAGTTTTCTGCTTAACTGTTTCCATGTATGTTATTTATTCTTTTTCAATTCTTCAATTTCTTTCTGCAGTGCATTCAACTGCTTGTACATCTCTGGCAAACGCTGGAAGATAGCCTGTGACTTAAAGTATGGACGCTGCTCCATTGGAGGAGTTCCAATGAGTTGCTGATTACTCTTTAGGCTACCAGGAACACCTGACTGTGCACCGAGGAATACCTTGTCACCGATAGTGATATGACCAGCTATACCCACTTGTCCGCCAAACATACACCATTGACCAACTTTGGTTGAGCCTGCAATACCTACCTGAGCAGACATCACTGTATTCTCACCAATATCATTGTTGTGTGCTATTTGAACAAGGTTGTCAAGTTTTACTCCCTTACGAACGTATGTACTGCCCATGGTTGAGCGATCAATACAAGTGTTGGCACCAATTTCTACGTTATCTTCTATTGTTACAATACCAATCTGAGGTATTTTATCGTAACTATTTGTTTCTGGATTAGGTGCAAAGCCGAAACCATCCGCACCAATTACACAACCAGAATGAAGGATTACATTGCTGCCAATCTTACAACCATGATAAATACTTGCATTTGGATAGACAATACAATTATTTCCCAGCTGCACACCATCCATGATTGTTGCGTGAGGATAAATCTGACAGCCATCACCCAAAGTTACACCATCACCTATATATGCAAGTGCACCGATATAAACATCCTTACCAATTGTTGCTTTCGATGAAACAAAAGCAAGAGAATCAATGCCTTGCTTCTTAGGTTTCATACTTTCATAGAGTTGCAACAATTTAGCAACACAGTCTCGTGCATTCTTCACACGGATAAGAGTAGGCTTTACCTCCTTGTCCAGTTGAATGTCTTCATCTATAAGTACAATGCTTGACTCTGTTTCAAAGAGATAGTGTATATATTTAGGGTTTGCAAGAAAAGAGATAGCTCCTTTCTTACCTTCTTCAATCTTGGCGAAGGTATTAATGGTTACGTTTTCGTCACCTTCAATACGACCTTGTATAAATTGCGATATTTGTTTCGCAGAGAATTCCATTTATATTGCCTTTTATTGATTATAATTTGTGCAAAGATAGGGATTTTTTATTAGAAACGTTGATAAGATAAGTAATATTTGCATATTTTTTTCGAGAGTAATTCAATGTTCAAAATCTCCGATGCTTCGGTTATATCTTTCAATGTTCCGTCTTTGTACAGAATGCTAATATGGTCATCAAAAGGATTGTACATATCTTTCTGTACCCGATTTACTCCAATGAGGTAATCACAATCAGCGAAACTTATCTCATATCGTTCAGAAATCTGTTGTTTAAGTTGATTGATTTCCTCTGCTGTCGGTTCCTTTTCTCGCACCTCTACTTTGAATATTTTTCGATTGATCATGTTTGAAGATAGGAGTGAAAGTATCTTATCTTCATGTTGTTGCCATACTTTAATAGCACTCCATATGTCATTGTCATCCAAAGCTATATAATTATCTAATGCCTTGTCGTCTGTATGGAAAGTTTCAGCTGTAATATCATTGTAAAGGAAGTAACGAAGAGCTGGTGAAGCAAAAAGTTCAACTCCTTCTTTTGCTAATTGTTTTGCTCTATGTAAAGCATTGATAAGAACATTCTCACATCCAACGGTTGTCTTATGCAGATATACTTGCCAATACATAAGGCGACGTGAAGTAAGATAATTCTCGATAGAATAAATACCATTTGATTCGACAACCAAAGCATCATCGACAACGTTAAGCATCTTGATAATACGTGCAGAGCCAATATTGCCTTCTGTCACTCCCGTAAAGAAACTATCACGACGGAGATAGTCAAGCCTATCCATGTCAAGTTGGCTGGAAATTAGCTGATGAAGGTAGAACTTGGGGTATTCATCCTTAAAGATACTAATCGCAAGGTTGAGTGCTCCATGCATGTCTTGGTTGATACAATCCATCATCATCAGCGATATTTCTTCATGAGTAATACCACTAATTAGTGTGTTTTCAAGCACATGAGAAAATGGAGCATGCCCAATGTCATGCATTAGGATGGCAGCTTGTACCGCTTCAGCCTCACTGTCAAAGACAAATACACCCTTTTGTTGTAGCGATATAAGTGCCTCACTCATAAGATGAAAGGCACCTAAAGAATGTTGAAAACGTGTGTGCTGCGCACCAGGATAAACCTCTTGTGTCAATCCTAATTGCTTGATACGTGTCAATCGTTGCATAAGTGGGTGACGTACTATGTCAAGTAACAGTCCACGTGGCACCTTTATAAATCCGAAAACAGGGTCATTAATTATCTTTGCGTCTGTCATCTTATCTATGTTATCTTGCTCTTTTATCATTAAAGTACAAAGATAGTATATTTCCTTTAGACGACAGCCCTTTAATATAAATAATTCTAAGTGTTGATGTAAGAAAGCCTCTTGTTTCGCTAAAATAGAATATATTTGATTATAAGACAGCTATATGCTGACAGCTATAAATTAATAAGATTAGAATAATTAAAATAAAAACTTCTCTGTTTTCATTCCTTATCTGTAATCTTTTCGTTAACTTTGTAGCATGAAACAATTGATTAACTGGAAAGAATTTGCTGTGCTCTTCATCGTTATTGGAGGCATATATTATATTACAAGGTCATGGCTTGTTACTGGTGGTGTTCTTGCACTTCTACTGTTGGTAGATGGCTTACTACGTCAGTATGACCACAAGAAGCGTGGTGAGAAACAAGCTGAAGATATAAAGAAAAAGCTTGAGGAGCAAGACGACTAACTTTTACACATACTTTTTGCAGCTTTCTTCATGTAAAGTTGTGATTTCTTATGTCTCATTATGTAGTGCAAAAACTATGGTTTAATAGTAGTTTACAATGCATCTATATAAGTTAAAGAATTATGGAGCAACTATTAGAACTATATAAGAATTGGAAGGGTAGTAACCCTTCAAACGTAGAAAAGTTAGCAGGAGCAGGTAGTAACCGTGAGTATTACCGAATGTTTGACGAAGAGGGTGATACTGTCATTGGTGTTATAGGAACAAGTCGTGATGAAAATCATGCCTTTATCTATCTTGCTAAACATTTCGAGAAACGACGTTTGCCAGTACCACATATCTATGCTGTATCTGCTGATGAGTTATGTTACCTACAATCAGACCTTGGTAATACGTCACTCTTTGATGCTATACGTGGTGGACGTGAGGCTGGTGGACGCTATAATCTTGCTGAGCAGAAGCTGTTACGCAATGCCATAAGAGAATTACCAAATATTCAGTTGCGTGGCGCAAGAGAACTTGATTTTTCGAATTGTTACCCACAACCAGAATTCAATCAAGAGAGTGTACTCTTTGATTTGAATTATTTTAAGTACTGCTTTCTCAAAGCAACCGAACTCGACTTCCATGAATTGAAGCTCGAAGCAAACTTCCGTATGTTTGCAAAAGATCTAACATCAGAGCAGATGGATTCTTTCCTTTATCGTGATTTCCAAGCACGAAATATTATGTTAGATAAGGAAGGGAAACCATATTTTATTGATTTCCAAGGTGGAAGAAAAGGTCCTTTCTATTATGACCTTGCTTCGTTCTTATGGCAAGCAAGCGCAAAGTATTCTTTCAAATTGCGTCGTGAATTGGTATTTGAATACTATCAGAGCCTTAAGAATTATACTGAGGTGCCTTCTAAACGTCATTTTGTCAACCGCTTGTCATTGTTTGTTCTCTTCCGTACATTGCAAGTTTTAGGTGCTTATGGATTCCGTGGTTACTTTGAACGTAAGAAGCATTTTATCGATTCTATTCCTCCTGCTATACAAAATCTGCGTGATCTCTTGGCATTAGGTGATGATGTTTTCCCATATCCATACATGATGGATATGTTGAAACGTCTCACATTATTACCACAGTTTGCGCATATAGAGAAGCCTGCAGCTAACAGAACAGATGGACTAAAAATAGCAGAGAAAGATATTTATAAGGCTAATCCTTTAGATGGTCCTGCAACTTTCTCTAAATATGATGGTAAAGGACCATTGGTGGTGCGTGTCTTTAGTTTCTCATTTAAGAAGGGTATTCCTGAAGATACATCTGGTAATGGAGGCGGTTATGTCTTTGATTGTAGAAGTACGCATAACCCAGGTCGATACGAACCTTATAAGAAGATTACGGGTTTAGATGAGCCTGTTATCCGCTTCCTTGAAGATGATGGTGAGATACTTGAGTTCTTGAAGCCTGTTTATAAGCTTGCTGACCATCATGTAGAACGTTATATGCAACGTGGCTTTACTGATTTAATGTTTTCATTTGGCTGTACCGGTGGACAGCACCGTTCTGTTTACAGTGCACAGCATCTTGCTGAACATCTTAATGAGAAGTATGGAATTGAGGTGCATATAAAGCACAGAGAACAGGGTATTGAGCAAATATTAAAGGCGAAGTAACTCTGTTGGATTCAAAAGAGTTGGTATCTTGAGATAGTAGATATAAATAGGGACGTATAGTTTGCGAGTTATTAAAATGCTAATTAGCAACTCACACGCTATACGTCCCTATTTTTATTTACCTTTGTCTATTATCAGAAAGATTGCGATATATCTTATATGATTTCTTTTAACTCCTCTGGAACAGCTATGGAATCACAATGAAAATGGTCTAATTTCTCTAAACCATGTTTTGTAATGTGAAACCTCTGGCAGCGTCCATCCTCCGAACAAGCACGGCGGCGAATAAGCGAAGCCTGCTCCAATGAGGCGATTACCTTTGAAGTATTCGAACGTGTCAAGCCCATCTCTTCAGCTATTTCACCAGCCAACATAGGTTTCTCACTTTCTGAGAGTAGACACAACAGCATTGCTTCATTGATGTTTAAGCCTATTTGCTGTTGTAATCCACATTCAAAAGCTGTGATGACACGAAATATCTCGCGAATCTTACTGATACAATGATTGTCCATTATATGTTCTTACTTCAACAAGACAGACTTGATAACCTCCTCAAACTGAGCCTTGTTCATAGCTCCGTTCTGCATTGTAGGTTCACCTGCCTTAGGAATAAAGAGGATTGATGGGATTGAACGAATACCAAAGAGGGCTGCTAACTCACGCTGCTTGTCAACATCAACCTTATAAACGTCAATCTGACCTGCATAATCACTCGCTACTTCCTCGAGAATTGGCGCTGTTGCTTTACATGGACCACACCATGTTGCATAAAAGTCAATAATAGCAGGCTTATCACCCTTAAAGTTCCATGTCTTAGGATTATTCTTAAAATCCATTACTTTCTGCTGGAACATATCTATGTTCATTTCTGTTACACTCATTTTACTTTCCTTTCCTTCATTTTGATTATTTACTTCTGTTTGTTCTGTAGTCATTGCACTGTTATCCTGCTTTTTAGGATTGTTATCTGCTTTACAAGCTGTCAGTGTTAATGCCATAATAGCCACTACAAGTGTTGCTGTACGTTTCATTATATATGTAAATTTTAATTTACCGAAGTTCTTTTACTACTCGGTTTGTTAATGTTTATTTTGTTTCCTAAGGAAAACGTTGCAAAGGTAACAATTATTTTATTTCCCACCAAATTTCCAATGGAAAATTATTCGTTGTACTTCGACTTTTTATTAGATTGTAAGCTGATGGGACTTTGTACTGATAATGCTTCCCTTTTCCGATCTTTATTTGATGTGCTTTTAGTCAACACACATCGTGTTGATGGTTAACACCATTGGTGCTAAGGCTTCGCACTAATGGTGCGGAGCACTAAACACACTGCAAAACCTTACCGAAATGGTATCAACTTGTTGTTAAAGCTGAATCAGTTATTATGCCTAAACATATCTTTAATTAGATAATAAGAAAGAAACTTAAAAGAAAGTGTATGTGTCGTAATGGTGCATGCAGATATTCTTTTATTGCACTTGCCTTTTAGTTTTTTTTGTTTATGAATTTGAATTTATATGATTTTTAATTACCTTTGCCGATGAGTAGTGTCATTTCCAAAAGCATAAACTGATGGGGCAATAAAACGATATAGGGTTTATTGATTTTAAGTGGTATCATAGTAAAAGGTATCTAAAGAAGTGGGGGAGAAGTCTTTATTTTTATCTGACACCTTTTTTACGCATTGATAATAATGTTTTCGGACTTTACAAAGTATATAATCATAATCGAATAAGTGTTTACACTTTGAATATAGATTGTGCATAGATTGAAAATTAAGTTAATGATATAAATTAAAATACGAAATCATGAAAAGGTTTATTCTGTTTTTTGCTTGTCTTACAAGCATTTCATTAGTAGCTGCTCAGGAGGTTCTTAATTGGAAAGATGACGAGATCGTGTCTCCTGTGGTTAATGCTGATAATTCTTTAACTATCAGTCTTTTTGCACCAAATGCAAAGAAGGTTGAACTTACAGGTAATTTCCTATATGCAGGGAAGGAAACTCCAGATAAGTATGCAGATGGTGATTGGAGTCCACAGTTGATGAATAAGGATACAAATGGACGGTGGACACTGACAACTGCACCTTTAAAGCCTGAGTTTTATAGTTATAATCTCATTGTTGATGGTGTAAAGATAACAGATCCAAAGAACATATATATGGTGCGTGATATTGGTAATACATATAGTGTTGCGCTTGTTGGCGGCGGTGTAGATGGCTTGTATGCAGTAAAGAATGTACCTCATGGAACGGTTAGAAAAGTGTGGTATGATAGTCCAACAGCAGGACTTAAACGTCGTATGACGGTTTATACGCCAGCTGGTTACGAAACAAGTAAGCGAAGCTATCCTGTTCTTTACTTACTTCATGGTATGGGAGGAGATGAGAATGCATGGGAAGAATTGGGTCGTGCCACACAAATTCTGGATAATCTTATTGCTGAGGGGAAAGCAGAACCAATGGTTGTGGTAATGCCAAATGGTAATATTTCGCAGGAAGCAGCACCAGGTGAAGGGTCTCGTGGATTTGTTACTGCTGCAATGCGATACCCTAAAACAATGGATGGAAACTTTGAAAAGGCATTTCCTGATATCATCCGGTTTGTAGAAAAGGTTTATCGTGTGAAGAAGGATAAAGCAAACAGAGCTATTGCTGGACTGTCTATGGGCGGTTTTCATTCGATTTATACTGCATTAAATAATCCTGATACCTTTGATTATATTGGCTTATTTTCTGCTGCATTTAATCAAATGGCAAAGGATGGTGATAATCTTTCTCCTATTTATAAGAACATTGACGAGAAGTTTAAGACGTTGTGTAAGAAATCTCCTAAGCTTATATGGATTGGTATTGGTAAGGATGATTTTCTCTCATACGACGATGAAAACCTCCGTGCAGCATTGGATAAAGAATCTTATAAATACGCTTATCTTAAGACGAAAGGCGGGCATACTTGGCGAAACTGGAGAGAATATCTGGCTATATTTGCGCAAAAGCTTTTCAAGCATGTAAAATAAATAAGCGTGTCAGAAATAAAATAGAGGAATATCCACTAAGGATATTCCTCTAAACATTATAGAAAATGGTTTAAATACCAAGCCTTTTACTTCTTTAATTGCTTCTTAAGGAGCTCTGGTATTTCACTTGTCTCACGTGCAACAGGTACACCTACAGCCTCAAAAGCTGCAATCTTTTCGCTTGCAGAACCAGAGCCACTTGAGATAATAGCACCAGCGTGTCCCATCTGTTTGCCCGGAGGAGCTTGCTGACCAGAGATAAATACTGCTACAGGCTTTGTAACATGCTCTTTGATAAACTTAGCTGCACGCTCTTCAGCATCACCGCCAATCTCTCCAATGAGTGCAATACTATCTGTCTCTGGGTCATCCTGGAACATACGGAGAAGTTCCTCGAAATAAAGTCCAACGACTGGGTCACCACCAACACCAACTGCTGTTGATTGTCCTAAACCTGCTTGTGTGAGGTTATACACAACCTCATAAGTCAGTGTACCACTACGGCTGATAACACCCGTATGTCCCTTCTTGAAGATATTAGTTGGCATAATGCCAGCCATACTCTCTTCTGGAGAAATAAGTCCTGGGCAGTTTGGACCAATTACCTTTACACCCTTAATCTTAGCGTAACGTTGTGCTGCAACTGCATCGAGTGTTGGTACGCCTTCAGTGATACAAATGACGAGTTCCACGCCACCATCAATTGCTTCAAGCATTGCGTCTTTTGCGAATGGGGCAGGGACAAAGATAATAGATGCGTTGGCACCAGTTGCTGCAACAGCGTCTTTAACTGTGTTGAATACAGGGATGCCGCATACTTCCTGACCAGCCTTGCCAGGAGATGTTCCACCAACCACATTGGTGCCATATTCCTTCATTTTAGAAGCGTGAAAACTACCATCACGACCTGTAATGCCCTGTACGATTAACTTTGTATCTTTATTGATTAGAATACTCATAACTCTTGTGTTTTAAAGTTTTTTGCTCAGTTCTACAGCTTTATGTCCAGCATCTGCCATACTTGTGCCGACAGTGAAGTGGGTTCCTTCAAGGATGGCTCTACCTTCTGCCTCGTTGGTTCCTGTTAAGCGGATGACAATAGGAATATCAGTTTCGATAACCTTGAATGCTTCCAAGAGTCCGTTTGCAACATCATCACAGCGGGTAATACCACCGAAGATATTGATTAACACTACCTTAACATGCTTATCACTCAAGAGAAGTTTCATAGCTTCAACTATCTTCTCAGGGTTAGAGCTACCACCAATATCGAGGAAGTTAGCTGGTTCGCCACCATATAACTTAATCATATCCATGGTTGCCATTGCAAGACCAGCACCATTTACCATGCAACCGATGCTTCCTCCAAGGTTCACATAGCTGAATCCCTTGTCTTTAGCTTCACGCTCCTTGCGTTCTTCCTCTGTAGGTTCAAAAAGTTCGGCTACATCTGGGTGACGGAAAAGGGCATTATCGTCGAAGGTCATCTTTGCGTCAATGGCTTTCAAAGAACCATCCTTCAACATGACTAATGGGTTGATTTCAGCCAATGAGGCATCCTTCTCAGTAAAGAGTTTATAAATATTCTTGAAGATTGGTACAGCCTGTTTAACCTGTGCCATGTCATCGAAAAGTTTGAAGGCTGCCTCACGTGCAAGATAGTCGCTCATTCCGATAACTGGGTCGATGACAATCTTCTCAATCTTCTCTGGTGTCTCCTTTGCTACCTGCTCGATATCCATACCACCTGCACGGCTCAGCATTAACATAGGACACTTTGACTTACGGTCAACAAGGATACTCATATAGTACTCTGATGCAATGTCTACAGCCTCGCTGACAAGTACTCTGTCTACAATGAACCCCTTGATATTCATACCTAAGATAGCTTCTGCATGCTGACGAATCTCAGTTTCATTACAGCCAAGTTTCACGCCACCAGCCTTACCACGTCCACCCGTGTGAACCTGAGCTTTCACTACGGCTTTCTCAATACCTAATTGCTTGTAGGCTTCAACAGCTTCATCAGGAGTACGGCAAATAATATTGCGGTCTACTGGAAGCCCATAACTTGCAAAGAATTTCTTTGCTTGGTATTCATGTACCTTCATAAGATTTAGTTTTGATTTATAAACTATGTATTAATTGTTTAGGGTTCTTGTACTTGTAGGAGTATTTAATACTCTTTTGCTTCGCGTTCACCTCGAAGAACTGCCAGTGCATTCTCTGTCAAAGCTTGCATCTCATCTTGCCCAGGATAAACATGAATCGGTGCAAGATAGGAGAGACGTTTCTTGAGACGTTCAATAATATAGTCTGACTTTGCCATACCACCTGTCAGCAGAATTGCATCAATGTTGCCACATAGTACTGCTCCTTCTGCTGCTATATTTTTAGCAATATGCCAAATCATAGCAGAAACGACGAGTTCAGCATGTTTGTCACCAGCCTTAATCCAATTTGTTATCTCTCGTAAATCATTTGTTCCGAGATGAGCTATTAGACCTGCCTGGCCACTCACTTTCTCCAATAATTGTTCCTCAGTATATTTCCCACTGAAGCAAAGATGAATCAAGTCAGCTGCAGGTAATGTTCCTGCACGTTCTGGTGAAAATGGTCCTTCACCATCTAATGCGTTATTAGCATCAATAGCTCTCCCTTGTGAATGTGCTGCAATAGATATTCCTCCGCCTAAATGACATATAATAAGGTTAAGCTTTTCATAAGTTGTACCCATGTCTTTAGCAAATCGTCTACCAATAGCTTTTTGGTTTAGGGCGTGCCAAATACACATACGTGGCATAAGAGGAGAGCCTGATAGTCGTGCCTCTGGTTCCATTTCATCTACCACACCAGGGTCTGCAATAAAACTCTTACATCCTGGAATCTCTCTCGCAATCTCATCAGCAATCATACAGCCAAGATCACAAGCATGTTGGTGAATAGCCCGTTGCTGGTCAATTATCATCTGTTCAGTGATTGTAAACACACCACTTGACACTGGTTTTGCAAGTCCACCACGTCCGATGACGGCATCAAAATCCAAAGGAATATTTCTATTCTTTAATTCTTCAATTACAACTTGTTTGCGGAAATGATACTGATCGGATATACGCTTGAATTTACTCAGTTCCTTTCTTGAGTGTGCAATGTCAGCAACGAAGACAGGCTGATCATCATTAGCAAGTGATATCTTAGTTGATGTTGATCCAGGGTTAATAGCTAAAATCTTGTAAGCCATAATGTTTTCTTTATATACCTTATATATATACTATTTGGAGATAAGACTTGCAAGTGCAAGACTATAGTACTTAGATTCAATTGTATCGCCACGACTTGGGAGCACTACTGGCGCCATGGTACCTTGAAGAATGGCTGCTGTTTTCGCATGACAGAAAAGGGTAACGGTTTTATAAAACAAATTACCAGCTTCAATGTCTGGGAAAATTAATGCATCAGTTTCTCCATTGATGGGAGAGTTTATTTGTTTGATTTTCATTGCTTCAACAGAACAAGAGGTAATCAAATCTAATGGTCCATCTATTGTACATTTACCAAAGGCACCAGTTTCAGATTCTGCCTTTAGTGCTCTGTATGAAGCTGTATATGGGAAATGACGTTCGTCCACTTTCTCAGAACAATGGATAAGAGCAATTTTAGGACATTCTATTTCAAAGGCATGACAGAAGTCTACAATATATTGTACTTGTGCTCTTCGCTGTTTGTCATTTGGAGCAGGAATAACAGCTGCATCGGTAAAGAAAAGTAATTTCGGATACTCGGGTAACTTTGCTACGGTTATATGTGTTAATACAGTATCTTTCGGTAAAATTCCAACTTCTTTATCAAGTATAGCACGTAGAAGGACGTCTGTATTAAGAAAGCCTTTCATTACAATGTCAGCCTCACCTCGTCTAATTAATTCAACAGCTTTGCGAGCTGCATCCTCTGGCGATTCTGCAATAATACATTGAAAAGCATTCTTTTTGGCATAGTCTTCCATAGTTTGTTTAGAGCATACTAATATGGGCTCAATGAAACCATCGTGTACAGCTTTACACACAGCTTCTTGTGTATGGCTTTCTTCAGGCCAAACAACTACTGCTCGTTTACAAATCTTCCTTTCTTTAAGAAGATGAATGAGCAACTTAAAGTCATTGATAGTCTTTCTTTCTCCAGGCATAGTTAATCGATTTTCAGTTACAGTTTTATATTGTGACAAAGATAATACTTTGTTTTGAAATATGCTTGATATTTAAAGAAAAAAACAGAAGAAAATTCTTTTTTTTGTATTGGTTGGTGTATATTTGCAAAAGAATTAGAGATTTATATATGAAACGTTTGTACTTTGTTTTACTTGTAAGTACTTTATTTACAGTTGCTACAGCTCAACGTGTAGTACGTAGTTATATTCCTCATGGTGCTTTTTTCTATGATAGTCAGTGGAAAGGAGTTAGTAGTGCTGATAAAGCTGCTTATTATAGAGTTTTGGCTATTGATGATAAGGGGCAGAAGATGTTTTATGATTATTATATTACAGGACAACTTCAAGCAGAGAAACATTATATAAGTATAAACAGACAAAATGATAGAAACACGGTCTTAAATGGCGTGTGTAGAACTTTCCATAAGTCCGGTAGAGTAGAGTCTGTGTTACAATATAAGAATGGTAAAGCAAATGGTCGTGCTTTGTCATTTTTCCCAAGTGGTAACATTGGAATGAAATTATCATATCGCAATGGATTACTTGATGGTCCTTGTTATACTTATACCGAGAATGGTCGTTTAGAATTTACTACTATCTGGCGCAATGGTTCTAAAGTCAATGAGATTAAAGGTGGAAAGGATCATTACATTGATAAAAATACTAATGAAGATGAATTCTGCGAACGATATCGCCATGACGAGGCGTTAATAATGGCACAATCAAAAAGCATCTATAAAGCAAGAGAAAATAAGGAGCAAAATGTTAAAGCTACAAAGAAATTAAATAGTAATCCTACAACTGAATCTAAAGAACCTCAGGGCGCACATGATGATGTGGCAAAGAAGGAACGTATTAATTCTATTAATAATAAGGTGAAAGAGATTGAGTCCAGTCAAACATCAAAGGAGGATAAATATCTTGCTAATATAAAGTATCCAGATACTCCAAAAGAAAAGACTGGAACTATTAGTGATAAGATGTCTTCAGATGGCATAATACCACAGAAAGGAAGATTTAATTTTACTTATCTTCATAGTTTGCTTAGCAAAGAAAATGAAAGGTCAAAGAGTATAGACGTACTAACAGGCATTAGTCATAATTTTCAGTTAAATTCTTCACAAATAATTGATGGGTTTGGAGCCCAGAAGGAAGTTGTTTTTCATCATAATATGATTTATGATGTACAGAATAGCAAGGATAAAGTTACAGGTAGCAAGCCAAGGCAAATAGGCTTCTTTGGCACAATTACCGGAAGTAATCTTTTCATTGATCGTATTAATATTTTCACTTGGTCAGAAGAGGAAATGTATCTTATCGCTCAAGAAGCTATCAATGCTGGCTATAAAACTCTTGGAGGTATAGATTATAAGTCAACAGATGGAAATTTTATTCTTGAGCCAAAGATTAAACCTATGGATTATGGTGAGCGTGAAGTTATTGTCACCTTCACTCATCAGTCAAACCTTTATGCAGGACTTTATCATATTCAAATGGATATAAAATGATGAAATTGTTTTTTTAGATTTATTAAATCAAATATTACTCGGTTGATGTATATCATTTAGTTTTTTTTAGTATATTTGCATCATAAAATTAATTTTCTGCTAAGAAGAGAACGAACAAGTTCATTATTCATAATGAGCAATCACCTGTAAACTATTTAAAGTGATTATGAAAGTATTTGACAAACTGTTGGATTGGTATCTTTCGAGGAATGCATTACCATATTGGGTCATATTGGCTATAGACATTGTTATCTGTTATCTTTCAGGTATCTTTGTCTTTTGGTTATATTATCATGGTGCTGTTTCCCCTCAGCATATTGTATTGTTAAGTAAAACAATCTTTATGTACATGATATTTAACCTTATTGGTTTTAGAATTTTTCGTACATATTCAGGGATTATTCGTTACTCTTCCTTTGTTGATTTGCGTCGAGTAGTATTGGCTATGCTCCTCTCTCTTATTGTTGCAGAGGCAATGCATTATGTTGTTTATCATTGGGATCTTGAATTTGTTCGTCTTCAAGGAAGACAAATTGCAGCAATGTATCTTGTTGCGACCATTGGTATGATGGCCTTTCGTATATTAACAAAGTCAGTTTATGAAGTCTTATTTACTACAGATAAAGGTATTCGCACTTTCATCTATGGTGTAAAAGATGGTGGTGTTGGATTGGCAAAAAGCATTAGAAGTGACGTTCCACGTAAGTTCTTATTGAAGGGCTTTATTGCACATGACCCAGATATCAAAGGTCGAATTCTCATGGGTGAGAAGATTTATCTTGTAGATGATAATCTTGCAGAACATATCAAAGCATTGAGAATAAAGGCTGTTTTAGTATCTCCACTGCAGAATGAGCGTTTCCGTAATGATGCAAAGTTACAGGATATACTTTTAAGTCTTGGTGTACAAATCTTTATGAGTTCAGCGGAGAAAGAATGGACTCAAAATGAAGATTATACGAAGGTTCAACTTAAGGAGATTAGTATTGAAGACTTGCTTCCACGTGATCAAATTAATGTTGACATGGATTCCATTGGTAATCTTTTACGTAATAGGAAGATTATGATTACTGGTTCTGCTGGTAGTATTGGTTCTGAGATGGTACGTCAGATTGCTGTCTATAAACCTGCAGAGCTAATCCTTATTGATCAGGCAGAGACACCTCAGCATAACATTCGCTTGATGATGCAATTTGAATGGCCTGATATTAAGGCGCATACTATTGTTGCAAGCATCTCTAATCAGGAAAGAATGGAGAAGATTTTCCAAACTTATAAGCCTGATTATGTCTTCCACGCAGCTGCGTATAAGCATGTACCGATGATGGAAAATAATCCGTCTGAAAGTATACAAAATAACGTTTGGGGAACAAAAGTTATTGCAGACCTTAGTGTTAAGTACGGCGTTAAGAAATTTGTTATGGTTTCAACAGATAAAGCTGTAAACCCAACAAATGTTATGGGTTGCTCAAAGCGTATCTGTGAGATATATTGTCAAAGCCTTAACAAAATGATTAATGAGCAGGCAAATGGTAAACCTACTACGCAATTTGTTACTACTCGTTTTGGTAATGTATTAGGTTCAAATGGTTCTGTTATTCCTTTGTTCGAGAAGCAGATAAAGGCTGGAGGACCTGTTACTGTTACAGATCCTAACATCATTCGATTCTTCATGTTGATTCCTGAAGCATGTAAATTGGTACTTGAAGCTGGTACACACGGAGGTGGTGGAGAAATCTTCGTGTTCGATATGGGTAAACCTGTTAGAATAGCTGATCTTGCTAAACGAATGATTAAGCTTTCTGGTGCTAAGAATATTGAAATTAAATATACAGGTTTGCGTGCTGGCGAGAAACTATATGAGGAGGTGTTGAGTACAACTGAAAATACACTTCCAAGTTTCCACGAGAAGATTCGTATCGCAGAGGTACGTGAGTACGATTTTAATGAGGTAAACAAGCAAATAGAATCACTTATAGCTTTGAGTCACACCTACGACGATATGGCTATTGTTGAAAAAATGAAAGAAATTGTACCAGAGTATGTAAGTAATAATAGTAAATACTCTGTACTCGATAAATAATTCATTGGTCGAGTAGTGGATTTTTAATTACACTTAATGGAATATAAAAAAGAAGATTCTTCTGTCCTTTTCTTTGAGTTTCTGCGTTTTTGCTTAAAGGAGGATGCTAAGGTACCTGCTAATTTAGCAGAGATGGATTGGGATGCACTCTATAAGTTTGGAAAAAAACAAGCTATTCTTGGTGTCTTATTTCATGGTATAAAGAAGTTGTCAGAATCTCCATATCGTCCTAATAAGGAGCAAATATTTAAGTGGTATGGTGCTTACTCTTATATAGAGCAAGCTAATAAACAAACTTATAAAGATGCAGATGCACTTACAACATTATTACGTGAAAAGTATGGTGTACGTAGTTGTGTTTTAAAAGGGCAAACTAATGCATTGATGTATCCTGATCCCTATATGCGTACATCAGGCGATATAGACCTATGGACTGATGCAAAAACGTTAGATATTATACGTATTTCTCGTGAGTTAGATAGTAAAGGAGAAATCGGATATCATCACATTGAACTGAGTTATTTTAAAACACCAGTAGAAGTTCACTTTTTCCCTTCATTTATGGGAAATTTGTGGCATGAATATAAGTTACGTCGATACTTTGAACAATGTAAAGAGAATCAGTTTAAGCATCTAACAGAGTTACCAGATGGTTTAGGAAAGATTTATACTGTAACAGATGATTTTAATCGTGTTTTTCAGTTGACTCATTTGATGCACCATTTCTTTTTTGAAGGTATTGGTTTAAGACAAATGATAGATTATTATTATTTGTTGCTACGTGGCTTTAGCGAGAAGGAGCGTAAAGAAACTCTTCATGTACTGAAAGATGTCGGGATGTGCAAATTCACAGCAGCTGTAATGTATGTAATGAAAGATATATTTGGTTTACCAGACAAGTATTTACTCTTGGAGCCTAATGATAGAATAGGTAAGATGCTTGTTTCTGAAATATTGATGGCAGGTAATTTTGGTTTTCATGATCATCGTTATTCATTTGCTGGTAAATCAGTTTATTCCCAATATTTTTTAGAAATATATCGAAATCTTCATTTTGCGATAGACTTTCCATCTGAAACCGTATGGGGGCGTCCTATCTCAAGGTGGTGGCATATGATATACAAGGCATATTTGCGTCGCCAACTACGTCGGAGTTCAAAATAAGCGCTTTATTAATATAGAATAGAACTCTTTCCGATTGAAAATATAAGGCTGAATAGTAGTGTTATACGTGAGCACCAATGGTGCTGTGCGTAAACACTAATGGTGTTCAGTACTAACACGATTGGTGTTTTAGTCTTTGTATTGTATCATCAAAGTTGAAATCGCGCTTGAGTAATTAGGTAATCCAGTTCAACTTCTATTGTGTTAGTATAAAGAAGGTGGGTATTACTTTGTAAGAGTCTTATCTTGCGCGAATATAAGTTTTACCATGACGGGATAATGGTCTGAGATATTGCGACGTGATTTACCAAGCCAATAGCTGTTGGTAAAGATAGCATAATGTGGAACTTTAAAATCAGAAGAAACGAAAATATGGTCAATTCGGGATTTACTGCGACTATCCTGCATAAAGTCATTCCATGTTCCAGTAGGTGTCATGCGTTGTAGAGCGTTGGTGTAACAATCACGTAGAACCCCAGAGTTAGAGAAGATTTGATAGATTTCATCTGTTTGGTCTACATTAAAATCGCCCGTCAGAATTGTAGGTAACCCTTTTGATAACTGATTAATGCGTTTTAAAATTAATCGAGCACTCTCTCTCCGTGCCACAGTACCCACATGGTCCATGTGAGTATTGAAGAAATAAAATTGCTTACCCGATACCTTGTCTTGAAATTTTCCCCATGTACAAATACGAATACACGCTGCATCCCATCCCAAAGAAGCTCTTTCAGGAGTAGGAGAGAGCCAGAAATTACCACTATCTAATAAACTAAGTTGATTTTTTTTATAAAAGATTGCTGCGTATTCTCCTTTTTCTTTACCATCGTCTCGTCCAACACCAATATAACCGTAACTATCTAATCCTTTCATTAAATCATGTAGTTGGTCTACAAGTACCTCTTGTGTACCAAATATTTCTGGCTGTTCAAAATTGATGAAGTCACACAAATGTGAACAACGTTGTGTCCATGCATTGCCTTCTTTTTCATCATTTGGGTTGTTATAACGGATATTATAAGTGCCTACATAGAGTCGTTGAGCCGAAAGGCTACAGCTCAGTAGCAATGCAAGGAATAGTGTTGTTAGTTTATTCATGATTTAAGTTCTTTATTGTTCCACAATCTATAATATACTTTTAAATGCAGCTTTATGTTACAAAAGTACATAATGTTTTCCAAAAGTCATTACTCTATTAAGTGGCTCAGTAGAAAAAAGGTGGGGAAATTTTCTTAATTAATATATTTTTCTTTCC
>NZ_JACD01000026.1:0-664 GCF_000517825.1 Prevotella sp. ICM33 | reverse complement strand
TAAAATCTGTCAGTTCCACAACTTCCGAGTTCTGAATATATGCGTTAATTTCTTCTTCGCTTGCTGGTGTACGATGGAAAATGAGATAAACTATCCCATTTACCAACAATAACCCTATGGCTGCACCTATTCCTTGTGCATTAATTTTGAAAGTCTTCATTTTGTTGATAGAGCTCTTTTGCTTTAATATATCTTTTCTATATTATCTAACTCTTCAGTTTACCCATTAACCAATTATTATACTCTCTCTTTATTCAGTTCGGCAATAGGTAAGGTATTCCTTTACACTATGTCTATAATTCTCTTCAGAAACTTCATAATTTTTATAATTTGGATCCGTATACCATAATAATGCAGGAACAGGCTTTTCCTTACTTCCTAATTTTGGATTATGCAAATCATCCTTATTAACAACAAGATAAATNTTNGGACTCCTTCGNAAAAGTTCTGCATTTACTGATATTCTGCCNGGGACATCGTAAGTCTCTAATACAAAATTTTTCTTTCTGTCAGACGAATAAACTTTTGCTATATCTTTATACAGTGTACTATGGTTGCGNCTCAAAGGNTGTCTTGCATANCTTACCATGTCTTCCACATCGAAAAAAGTAAAATCTGTCAGTTCCACAACTTCCGAGTTCTGAATATATGCGTTAATTTCTTC
>NZ_JACD01000025.1:0-2946 GCF_000517825.1 Prevotella sp. ICM33 | reverse complement strand
GCTTGTAAGGTGCTTCACTGTTAAACATACTGCATGAGGTTAAAATGAGGGATGATAGTAATGCTATAATTTTTTTCATTTTTGTGGATTGTTTCTTTAAAGAATGTTGGCAATAATTGGTCTCCCTAACTCTGCTTCCTCAGCTTGTATTGCTTTGAAGAGTAAAGGGAGGTCGTGTCCTTTAGTAAAATCAAAGCTGTCCAGCGTATTTAACATAATTCTTTCGCCTGCAGCCTTTGGCATTAGAGATAGATTATTACTTGCCATATTTAGGAAATCTTGATTTGAATAATAGGTATGAACCTTAGAAGTATCAGGATTCTTTACTCCATACATTTTATAAGTATTCGGATGAACGCCCGCAGGGCAGAAAGCGTAAGTCTTGCTACCAGTGGCAGCACCTGCAGCTGTTGCTAAACCGCCACCAAGGGAATGACCAGCAATAGTTAGCTGCTTATCCTTTGGCTTATTTCTATTTACCCTCTTTGCTATGTCTATAGATTTCTCATATTGTTCACTTCCCATACCTAATCCCTGCTTCATGTTATCATCAGTCCATTCTTTGCTCCAGTCATGTATTAAATCATTTTCAGGATGGTCAGGGTCACTGTAGGTGCCACGATAAACAAGTACATAATCTCCATTCTTGTCTTTATAGATATCTGCTTTAAAGCCTGTATGTGGGTCGTCAATTTCTTTTGAATCTGTGATTCCTAACTTTTTCATTTCCTCTTCATCCAACTTCTCATACCCATCAAGTTTTTCATCCTTATTCTTAAGCATAGCTTGTTGTTTAGGGCTTAGCCCATCCATAGCCTTGTTCATGTCATAATCATTAGCTTTCTCTTTTGTCATTCGATTATAAGCAAAGTAACTTAAGGCTAACATTTTAGCGGCTTCAGAAAAGTCAGGTTTTATGATAGTTATAAGTCCTCCTTGTATGCAATTCAACATAGCTCCTTCAAGTAAGGCTTTCTGACCACTGATTTTTACGGATGAATGTACTCTTGTCCAAGTAGACATCTTTGTGTATGAAGCACAGATATGTGGCAATATCACATTTTGAATCATCTTTGACATTTTTCCATGCAAGAAAGAGTACATTCCCACTGCACCAAGCATAGCACCGGCAGTACTTCCTACTTGGGCACCTTGAACTGTTGCACTAATCATAGTGCCAACTTTATTAAAGAACCCCATATCCTTGGATGCATCTTTCCCCGCTCGCCAACCTCTCAGTGCACCGACTACTAATCCTGCTAAAGCTCCACCTATTGCGGCTTGCTGACATAGAACAGAGGTAAGGAGAGTCATATTCATCAATACAGTTGAAAGCACACTGATGAAATCTGGCGTCTTATAGCATCCATAACATTCGCCCATTCTGTCATTCTCCGTAGCGAGCAGTTTCCCATTACTACGTTTGACACTGTTCTGGCTTGTCACTTTAATCAAAGCTTGATGTGCACCAAGTGTACAAACAGTGATATCTTTATCTTGTATATATTGCAAACTCATGATCCTGTTCTTTCTATTTTAAATTCTATCTGAGTAATATATGAGTAACCCTCACTTGCTTGCTCATGTATTATCGTTTGTGCAGTGTCGAAGAAATCCAATTGTTTGTCTGAACATAGATATTTAGTCTCTATATGGTATTGGTAGTCAAATACAGCATGATTAGTTAAGGGAAGAATCTCTCTCTTGTATTGTTCTTCTATACTATCTATGTCGTTTATTAGACCTTCGCCTTGTTGTGTCAACTCTAAAACACCATTAGCTAAAGTCTCTTTACCGATTCTTTTTATTTTTGTACTTACCTTATGAGTACTAAACAAAGAAGAAGCAGGGCTAATAGTAAATGATTTTCCCCCACCAAACCATGACCATAATGTATAATAAAGTAAAGAGTCCTTCATTTCGTTCTCGAAAGAATCATAGCCTTCTTTCGATAAAGCCAAGAAATTCTTTATAGAATCGTCAGAACCAAATATCTTTTCTACTTCATCCTTACTTTTTTCCCATGCTTCACCTATTTCTTTTTTATTGCAGATTATAATCTTATCATCATTGCCAAAGTCAAACAAAACCTTATAAGCAGGTTTGTTTATAATGGTGAGCAGTTTAAAAATTTCAGCATTCTCTTCTTGCTTCGGTGCGTCCAAAACCTCTATGAGTATATGTCGTTCAATTGGAAACGACACAGCCCATTTCTGAGTAACAGAATTTTCCACAATAATGCTACCATTCATTAGGAGTTTGGTGGTCTGCGTGATATGATATATTTTCTGCATCATTCATCAAATTAATATTATTAATTAATTTTGACGTCATTATAGCCAGTGATTTTCACATCTCTGTTACTGTTGACATTCACATCTTTGTTACTATTGATATTCACATTTTCAACATTATTAATAGTAACATCTGTGTTAACGATAACTCCCGTATCATCACCATTTGTATTAGATATTTGTGTTACATCAGAAGATATAACTTTTACGACTGGGGAGATTATATCAATTTCACCATCTGTTAGTTGGATATAGGTCGACTCGTTTATGGAGATGCGGACCTTTGTATGTCCAGATAAGTCTATATTACCATCCTTATCCATTCGTAGAACACTGGCGTCTTGACCAACAGTTGTGGTTGCAGATGCTCTGGTAGCTAAAGTTTGGTTACCAGCACCATCAAAGTTCATGCTTACGCCGCCCTTGTCATGCAGCGTGACACTTCCTTTAGAATCATCAAGTTTCAAGGAACTACCTCGACGGCTGGTAAGGCTCTTGCAGTTGTTGCCCTGACCACCGCCACCACCTGTTGTTCCATTAAACAGGCTACCCATAACGTAGGGGCGGGCTGGGTCACCATGGCGGAATCCGAGGAGAACTTGGTCGCCTACCTCTGGGATAAATACAAAACCGCGGTTGCTCTTTACGTCAC
>NZ_JACD01000024.1:0-12415 GCF_000517825.1 Prevotella sp. ICM33 | reverse complement strand
AGGAAAGAAAAATATATTAATTAAGAAAATTTCCCCACCTTTTTTCTACTGAGCCTTTATTACGGTCTTATTCGCAAGCAGTGATTCCATGTGCCATTAGCTTTTTATTATTGCTTTAAACATTGTCATATTTCAGTCAATAATTAGTAAATATACAACTTGTAGTATCTTTGCATAGTGACAATGATGTACAAAAGAAAAAGCGGAGGTCATTAAAAGACTTCCGCTTAATTCTTGAAGGGTGGGTGGTGGGATTCGAACCCACGACATTCAGAACCACAATCTGACGCTCTAACCAACTGAACTACATCCACCATATTGGCTATTTCTTTTTAGCGAGTGCAAAGGTACGGGTTTTATTTGGACTGACCAAATATTTCCCGTACTTTTTTCTTATTTTCCCTTATTTTGCTGGTGCAGCTGGTGCAGCTGGTGTCGCAGCTGGTGCAGCTTGCTTCTGCTGGCTTGCACCGAAGTTAGGCAAGTTGTTAGGGTTTGTTGTATTGTCATCTAATGCAGCTTTCTCAACAACACTTGCGTCTGTGGTTGCTGATGGTGCAACGTAAGCACTTGCTACGCTGATAATAACCATTGCGATCGCTAAGCCCCATGTAGTCTTCTCTACAAAGTCTGTAGTCTTGCGAACACCCATGATAGCATTAGATGATGAGAAGTTTGATGAAAGACCACCGCCCTTTGATTCCTGAATCAGAACGACACCAATCATCAAGAGTGCTGCAATCACGATAAGAATTACGAATAACGTGTACATTTTCTTGTCTTATTTTTTATTGTTATTTATTATCAATTTCTCCAAAAAACGTATTTGGTCTGCAAAGTAACGATTTTTTTTCGGATATACCAAATTTAATCGCCTAATAATTTCCAATGCTTTAGAATATCGACCTTGTTTTATATAAATTCTTGCTAATGTTTCAGTAAAGTAGCCAGTATCTTCATTTTCAGCTGCTTCATTGTGTTCATTCTCTTCAGGTTCGTACTCAGTCTCGTCTTGTAAAGTGATTTTACCCCCTTCATTATAGATGAAATCGTCGATAAGTTCTTGTCCTCTTAGTTGTGGAGTGATATCCTCATTTTGCTTACTTTCACTTTCCAATAAATAGGCAACGTAGTCCACAGTGGCATCAGCAGGTGTCGGCTTGCGCCTTCCTTCTGTTTCCTGTGTTGTATCTTCTTCTTCAGGAATCTGCTCTAAGAATGTATCGATAAGCGATGTTGTACGGTCTTCCTCTGTAGTCGTTTCAGCGTTGATAGTTATTGACTGCTTTTCTGCCTTTTTCTGTTCTGGAATCAGTTGATAATGGGCATCCTCAACGAGCTTGAAGAGGATATGACGGTCAGAGATGTACACTGCTGCACGTCGTAACTCATCATCGAAGGTGGGGTCATGAAGCAGAAAGAGATTCTGCAACAACAGAATACGAGCTGGCTGATAGTAAGGATAGAGCGCAAGCATACTCTGGAGATCGTATAAGGTCTCCTTGTTTAGATTCTCCGGATGATTAATAAGATTGGCTATATCCATAGGACGATAAGCGATTATGTGGGGTGATCAGAATAATAGTCAATGAAATTAAAATACTGATGTGGAATGGCTACCAGTTTGCAACAGTTGCGTTAAATATCTGGTCGGTAAGGTCCTTCACCATCTGTGTGACGAGTTCCTCCTGTACAGAATTCAGACTACGTACAGTTTCATAGCTTGAAGTAGCTGTGAACTGTCGTTCAAAGTCTTGGCTATGGTTTGTATTGTTTGTGAAGCGCACATTGACAGTGATGGAAAGTTCTGTTTGTGCAGAATATCCTTCACTTGAGACACTCTTATTACGTTGCTGATACTGTGTGATTTCACCTTCAATCTTCATATCACCATTACGCTTTACTTGTTGTAGGCGTGTATGGTTAGCAAAGACATCTTTCAATTGATTGTTGAACATTGGTCCCATTGGTCCCCATACATAGGTAGAGCGGATAGGGAAATCTGCAATTTGAATGGTACGCACTTTACTGTAATCAATACTTGCACCATTAAATTTATAGGATACACTGCAAGCTGCCAATAAGAGCAGGCAGATAGCTGTCACACCCCATGTCAATGGGCGGATAGATGTGAATTTCTTTCCTATCTTCATTGTTTTGTAAGAGGGTAGTCCCTTTTGTGTCTATTGGTTAATCTTTGTCTAATCCGTATTGTCTGATTCGGCGATAGAGTGTGCGGTCGCTGATACCCAACTCTAAAGCAGCTTTCTTACGATTTCCATTGTTACGCTCTAAGGCTTTCTCCACCAGTTGCTTTCCAATGTCGTTGAGGTTGAGTGTCTCTGGTTCAGATATTTCTTCTGCCACAGCATCTTCAACCTGTTCTATCGTTCGTGTTGGAGTGATAGGCTGTTTGCTTGTGGTAGCAGGAAGATTAGAAACTGTTGATGAAGTAGGCTGGAAACCGCTTGCACCATTGAGTTGTCTGCTTTCCTCCAACTGCTTACGAACGGTGTTGAGGTCACGTCGTAAGTCACTTACATTACCTCTCAACTCATAGAGAATTTTATAGAGAATCTCACGTTCACTCTCATAGCTATGTGAACCACCACTTTGTATCGTAGCAAGCTGTGTGCTGTCTTGGTCACGTGGGATGAAATGTAGCAATGTTTCTGCATCAATCTCACGCTTCTCGCTTAGGACAGACATCTGCTCAGTAATGTTCTTTAATTGACGAACATTGCCAGGCCATTTGTACTGTAACAGAATCTGGCGTGCTTCATCTGTGAGTGTAATTTTTGGAAGATGATACTTCTCAGCCATCTGCATAGCAAAGAGGCGGAAGAGAAGAACGATATCTTCGCCACGATCACGGAGTGGTGGCATCTGAATTGGAATAGTGTTAAGACGATAGTATAAATCTTCACGGAACTTACCTTCGCTAACAGCTTTCTGCATGTTGACGTTAGTAGCAGCTACGATACGTACATCTGTCTTACGGATTTCCTGGCCACCAACACGGATATATTCACCTGTTTCGAGTACGCGAAGTAGTCGAGCTTGCGTTGCTAAAGGAAGTTCACCCACCTCGTCGAGGAAGATGGTTCCTTTGTTGGCTATACCGAAATAACCTTCACTATCGCCAATAGCTCCTGTGAAAGAACCCTTCTCATGACCGAAAAGTTCACTATCAATGGTCCCTTCTGGGATAGAACCACAGTTGATAGCAAAGTATTTCTCGCGACGACGAGGAGAATTGTCGTGGATTACACGTGGGACAATCTCCTTACCAACACCGCTCTCACCGATAATCAGTACAGACAAATCAGTGGGTGCTACCTGTAAAGCAACATCCAGTGCACGATTCAGTCCGTCGTTGTTACCGACAATGTTATATCGTTGTTTGGTCCTCTGTAATTCTGTTGTATTCATTTGACTGACAAATTTACCTATTTAATTTGAAAAAACTGCAACTTTGGCAGACTTTAACAACTTTCTTTCTGTCTTTCTTTGTTGTTTTTCAGTGGAATGAATCAACTTGTTCTAAATTATTCTCAAGAAGAAAAAGATTTCTTTTCATAAAGATAATTTGTGAAGTATAAAACTACCGAGTGTATATTACTTGTTTCTCTTCCTGTCCAGTTTGATAAGCAATAAGCCAATAGCTGTCCAAATAAGTTCACGGATACGGACAAGTAGAGCAACGAAAATACCCGCTTCGAGCGTGAGTCCTAAGCCTTTAACAGACATCAGGAAACCTCCTTCACGACCACCTAATTGTAGAGGTATGAAGAAGAGCATATTAGCAAAGAGAGAGGTGAATGCAAGGATGAGAATGCAATCAAAGTAATTGACAGAAGGTAGCAATACCAAAAGGATGAAGAATATCTCTAAAGCACTGCAAATTCTGCAAGATAATTCAAGCAGAACAACGGTGAGGAAGGTACGTGGGTTTTGGTTGTGCAATGATGCTATCTGTGTGTCAATTCTGTCAAGTTCTTCCTTATGATTGGCAACAAAAGGTTCTGCCCATTTCTTAACAAAAGGAATGTGGCGAACAAGGTTCATTACGCGGACTGCTAATCCTTTTTTATAACCCGTGAGGAAGAACCAAATTGCAGATACGCAGAAAGCAAAAACGACAGCTAACATCGTGCCCATCAGGAGGTTGACTGGTTGCGTGAAAATATAAAGGAAGATGGATATAAGCCAAAACCAGAAATGACTAAAGATGTGTGTCATAGCATAAAGGACGACAGAAGATGTAGCACGTTCTGCTCCAATCTTCGGTGTCAGTTCCATGATACGATATGGTTCGCCACCCATTAGTCCTCCAGGAGTAGCGTAGTTAAGTGCAAAGCCTGATACAGTAACCTTATAAAGCCAGAAGAATGATACTTTCTTCCGTTCCTCAGCGTCTTGTGTCTGACTACGTATAATTGTAAACCAAGCTGCAGTATTAAAGATGTATAAGAATACCCATAGTACAACTACTGCAAAGAACCAGTAGCCTGCATGCTGTATCTTCTGCCATGCATCAGCAAAGTCAAGGTTGTACACCATAATACAGAGTACAACCAAGCCAAAAGTGAAGAAGATGTTCTGAAACTTTTTGTTCATAAGTCTTCTTATTTATATTTGTCGTAAGGAATGAAGGAAGACACGCTTAGTGTGTCTCCTTCGTATTACGGTTTTCACTATTGTTTGGTATGCGATCCTCACGCTTACGTGGAATTGCAAAGCGCACCTTGTCGCTTTCGTCTCTTCTTTCCTTGTAAAGCTTAGGAAGTGGATTACCCATTGGTGCATCATATTCTGCACGATTGCGGAAGATGTCAATAGCAAGATAGATTGCATGACGGAATGGTAGTTCGTCAACATTACCCTTTCCTGCTAATGAAAGGCTATTAGGAATTTCTGCAGAGGTGCGAACGAGTGGCAATCCTGCTGTGTAAATGATACCATGAGACACAGAAAGTGTACGGAAAGGAGCAAGTCCTTGTTCGTAATACATTGCTAAGATGCCATCAAAATGTTCTGTGTAATTGCAGCCAAAGAACGTATCGGCAGGATAAGGACCAAAGGCTTGTATGCCATTCTCAACAAGTTCGTCAATAGCTGGCAAGATTATCTCATGTTCTTCAGAGCCTAACAAACCATTGTCGCCAGCCTTAGGATTCAGTCCAAGTACTGCAATGCGTGGACAAGAAAGGCGGAAGTCGCGACGAAGACTCTTAAAGAGTGCACTTGCATTGTTAACAATACTTGCCTTTGATATTGATTCTGCTACTTGGCGCAGTGGGAGATTACGTGTAGCAAGGGCAACTCGCAGTCCATCGTTTATCAAGATTGACAAGCCTTGCTCCTCTGATTCCATGTGATCTTCAATGTAACGGCTCTGACCACTGAAATGGAAGTGTTCATTATTGTCAATAGGAGCTGTAACGAGAACGTCAAATAGTCCTTGGCGATAGTCCTCTAAGGCCTTGTCTACAGCACGCAAGCCAGCAATACCAGACTCCTCTGAGGCAACGCCCAAATCAACCTTAATTTCGTCATCAAATACAGGGAGCAGGTTGAGTCGTCCGTTCTGTGCTTCTGATGCATCTTTGATGATAGTGAAGTTAGCTTCTATGTCAAGTGCATTACGATGATAGGTGGCTACTTTAGGCGAACCATAGATGATAGGCGTACAAAGCTCCAGCATCTCTGGTTCGGCAAAGGTCTTAAAGATAAGCTCATATCCAATGCCGTTGGTATCTCCGTGTGTGATTGCTACGCGGACTCTTTTATTATCGTTCATATACTTATATCTTGTATTGTTTTGTTATATTCAGTTTCCTATTGGCTCTCTGTGTGTAGTCTGTTAGTCTTTTTACGTTCTTATTTTTTACCTTTTTACTTTTTTCCTCTACCTCTTTCTTCTTCTATCTTCTTTGCTGTTGAGAGCAGACCGCAGGCTGCAAAGATATCCTGTCCACGACTGGCACGGATAGTTGTGAAGACTCCATGTTGTGTTAGATAGTTTCTGAATTTCTCCATTCTGTGGTCATCAACACCCTGCAATGGGATATTAGGGATAGGATGGAAGCGAATAAGATTCATTCGGCAGTCCAATCCTTTGAGTAGTTGTACGATAGCCTTGGCATGTTCCTCGCTGTCGTTGAAATCCTTGAAGACAATATATTCGAATGACAGACGGCGCTGACGAGAGAAGTCGTAATTGCTGAGTAACTCGATAATACTATCAATAGACATTCCTTTTTCTGCTGGCATCAACTCCGAACGCTGGTCGTGTAAAGGGGTGTGCATACTGATAGCAACATGGCAGTCACTCTCATCAAGGAATCGTTTTAGCTTTCCTTTGACACCCACACTGCTTACTGTAATTCGCTTTGGTGACCATCCGTAACCAAAGTCAGCAGTCATAATCTCTGTGGTGCGCAGTACGTTGTCAAGGTTATCCATTGGCTCACCCTGACCCATGAAGACGATATTCGTCAATTTATCACGTTCTGGGAGGGAATAAATCTGATTAAGAATATCTGTAGCTGAAAGACTACCTTCGAAACCCTGCTTTCCTGTCTGGCAGAAGAGGCAGTTCATCTTACATCCTACTTGTGAAGAAACACAGAGTGTAGCACGGTCTTCGTCTGGAATATACACCGTTTCAACAAACTTACCGCTGTCAGTAGGGAAGAGATATTTGATAGTTCCGTCTTTAGAATGTTGTGCATCGATAGGCTCTTTGCAACCAATAGCATATTCAGCAGCGAGTTTCTCTCTGTTTGCTTTTGAGATGTTCGTCATCTCATCAATACTTTTCACATGCTGTGTATAGAGCCATTTGGCTATCTGTCCGCCTGTAAAAGCTGGCATTCCGAGCGACTTAGCAACCTCTTTTAGTTCGCCAAGTGTCATTCCCAACAAATACTTCTTTGCACTTTCCATTCTCGTTCTCAATGTTTTGTTGCTGCAAAGATAACGAAAAAATAGCTAATATTAGTGTTTTCCTTTCTTTTTTGCCACACTTCGATGATATGGAGTGGTAAAGTCTACTAAAGTAAGAAGGGATTTATCACGTATTATACAATAGTTTTTTTGATTTCATTTTCCTATCATTTTTAACATTTAGCGTAAATGTGTTAGAAATCAATCGTTTATGTATCAACCTTGGATGACAGAAGTGACAGGAAAGTTTGTGTTAGAGAAATCGTTTGTCAATTACGAACTATTCCTTTTCACGTCATCAAAGCTTCCACACTATGTTTCGTTTACACAGCTTGTTTTGTTGGGTAGTATCGTGTAGTATGGAGATATTTCTGTAAATGTAATAAATATATGAAGTAAAAGAATTAAAAGTAAAAAGGCTCTGTCTTTAAAGCTTTATTTCGTTTTTCTTACAGTTGTTTTTGACTTTTCATAGGTTTTTTGTATCTTTGAAGCGGATTTGGCTAAGCCAGTCCATTACATTGTTGGTAAATAAAGCATTCGCTATTATTCGCGTTCAGCCAAAAGCCTCGGAAACTTCTTGGAAATAATGTAACTTGAATAATATGTGACGGGCGTATCGTATGGTATGCTTCGGACAATTAATTAATAGCAATGCACACGCAATAGGCGTGGTGCATTCTTGTTAGTTGTCTGAGGTTTCCATCCGAGGCTGCCTCATAGCTGAACGCAATAAGGTGCATCCACGCCTTTATTGTGTCTTGGCGTGATTGATAGTCGTAATGCATAAGACTATCATTCATAATGGCAAATAAAAACCTAAATGCTGCAAAGACAGCTAAAAAAGACGAGTTTTATACGCAGTTGAGCGATATAGAACGAGAATTACAACATTATTGGAAACACTTCAGTGGAAAGACAGTGCTCTGTAATTGTGATGACCCTTACGAGAGTAACTTCTTTAAATACTTTGCTTTACGCTTTAATCAGTTAGGATTAAAGAAACTTATCTGTACCTGTTATAATGGCTCTCCAATGCAAGGTAACGAGTTGGTGTTCAGTTTTGATGATGCAGACTCCGAACCACAGAAAGTTGCTTATAAGATGGAAGTAACTGAAGTGAAGGATATGAATGGGGATGGGGCAGTTGATTTATCCGATGTTCGCTACCTTTTAATGAATGATAAGAATGTGATGTCTATTCTGCAGACTGGCGATTTCCGTTCACCTGAGTGTGTTGCTCTTTTGAAGGAAGCTGATATTGTTGTTTCTAATCCGCCTTTCTCTTTGTTCAAAGAATATATTGCACAGCTAATCACCTATAATAAAAAGTTTCTTATTTTAGGGAACCAGAATAATGTAACTTACAAGGAAGTTTTTCCTTTATTGATGGAAAATAAAGTTTGGTTAGGGTATAAATCTGGTGATATGGCTTTCAAAGTGCCAGACAGTTATCAACCACGAGAAACAAGGTTTTGGCAGGATAAAGATGGACAGAAGTGGAGAAGTTTAGGCAATGTTTGTTGGTTTACGAATCTTGAGCATAAAAAAAGATATGAAGAGATAGATTTAGTATGTCATTATTCTGATGAAGAATATCCTAAATATGATAATTATGATGCTATTGAAGTGTCAAAAATAACAGATATTCCAATGGACTATCAGGGAGCTATGGGAGTTCCAATCACGTTTATGGATAAATACTGCCCTGTTCAATTTGACATAATTGGTGCTTCAGAAAGTGAGGGTAAAGGATTCTCTAATGGGTTGTGGAACTCGGAGAGTGGTATAGCACAACCTTTAGTTAAGGGAAATAAGAAATATAAACGTGTATTTATTAAACGGAAGTAAAATAGTATCGTAAAAGCTAAAAACCAAGAAGTCTTATGATGACAATCAAACAAATAGAGGTAACAGTAGGTGATATAGCACGTGGTTACATTAATAACGAGGAACAGGGAATACGTGGTTATGGTGGACAATTGGACATTCGTCCACCTTATCAACGTGAGTTTATATATAATGAGAGCGAACAACAAGCTGTAATATCAACAGTCTTAAAAGGCTACCCACTGAATGTAATGTATTGGGTAAGGCGTAGTGAGGATGCAGAATGTCCTTATGAAGTGATGGATGGACAGCAAAGAACGCTCTCACTCTGTGAGTATGTAGATGGGAAGTTTGCTTATGATTTCAAAAACTTTTTCAATCAACCTGCAGATATACAGAAACTTATCCTCGATTATCCGTTGACTATCTATCTTTGTGAGGGCGAACCCTCAGAGAAGTTAGAATGGTTCAAGACAATAAACATCGCTGGTAAGCCCCTAAACGAGCAGGAGATAAATAATGCTGTCTATGCTGGTCCGTTTGTTACGGATGCTAAACGCCATTTCTCTAAGTCAAACTGTGGTGCATATCGTTTGGGAAAAGACTTGGTTAATGGTACGCCAATTCGGCAAGAGTTCTTGAAGAAGGCTTTGGAATGGATGTCAGAACACGAAACAAGAGAAGGAAAACCGCAGTATGTGGTTGGTTATATGGCGGAACATCAGCATGACCCAAATGCAAATAATCTTTGGACTTACTTTCAGAATGTACTTAATTGGACTATAACAAACTTTGATTTGAAGAAGTTTAAAAAGATTATGAAGGGTCTTAATTGGGCTTTATACTATGATAAATATCACAGTACAACTCTTGATACAGCAGATTTAGCCAGCAGAATTTCTAAACTGATTCTTGATAGTGATGTGCAGAAACAAGTGGGTATAATTCCTTATGTGCTGACAGGAGATGAGCGTCACCTCGATTTGCGTGGTTTCCCAGAGGATATTAAACTTGCAGTGTGGGAAAAGCAACATCATATTTGTCCGTCCTGTCAAAAAGAGTTTGATTATGAGTTTATGGAGGGTGACCATATTACTCCATGGCGTGAAGGCGGAAGAACTGTGATAGAAAATTGTCAGATGCTTTGCCGTGAGTGTAATAGGCGGAAAGGAGGTCGGTAGGTTTCTTGTTTTTTATATGTTTTCGAAATAGGAGTGTTTGTTAGTTTTTAATCGTTAAAGGCATTTCTAATTACAAGCGAGTGTGATTTTCCTCGGCATCATTTTGTGTGCTTTTGAGGCTTAGCACCATTGGTGCTTACCATTAGCACAATATGTGTTCGGCACCAACACAACGATAATAAAGAACAAGGGAGGGACTTATAGTTCCTGTTAAGGCTGTCTATTAGTGGCAGGAAAGCCTGTTATAGATGCAAAATGATGTTAAAACTAATATGCAATCGCTTGCGATATAAATGTCTTTTTATAACTTTGCAACTGAGAATAATGGTTTAGAAAGATTCGAGTAATAAAAGATTGTAAAGACGATTAGTAAGTAAAGGTAATTTAGGGGGTGCGACACTGATATCAGTTAGCGCTGGGAGAGGGTGATGCGCCCCCATTTAAAAAGAAACAGGATGAACAAAGTAAAGATGATTTTCCGCCTCCTTTTAGGAGCATTTATGACGTATGCAGGTGTTTCTCACCTGACTTTTAACCGATTGGAGTTCGTGGCACAGGTGCCTATGTGGCTTCGATTCTCAGAAGGATTTACCGATTTCGTGGTACTTTCTTCAGGTGTAGTAGAAATTGCTTTAGGATTGAGTATGCTATTCTTGTATAAGCATAAGGCGGTAGTAGGAGCGTTGCTCGCCCTCTTCTTTGTACTCATCTTCCCTGGAAACCTCAATCAATATTTCTATCATATTGATTCATTCGGGTTGAATACTGACACTGCACGTCTTATCCGACTATTCTTCCAGCCAGTACTGATAGCATGGGCATTGTGGTCTACTGGTGGTTGGCAGGTTTGCAAAGAATGGATGTCGAGATTAAGAAAATAAATCGTAAGGATTAGGAATCAACTTTGATAGGGTAGAAACTTCCTTGGTTGATACTTTTCAAGGCTATGATAGACGAAACACACGAGTTTGAAATATCGCTTTTATGGCGTAAAAAATATTATTGTAGAATTTAATAAAGAGTAAAGAATTATGGCAACAGTTTATGATTTCAAATTGAAAGATAAGAAAGGTAACGAGGTAAGTCTCGAGACATATAAGGGTAAGGTACTTCTTATCGTAAACACAGCAACAGGTTGTGGTTTTACTCCACAGTATGAGGAGTTGGAGGCAATGTACCGCAGTCTGAAGGAGAAGGGACTTGAGATTCTCGATATTCCATGTGATCAGTTCGGTCATCAGGCTCCAGGTACAGACGAGGAGATTCACGAGTTCTGTACAGCAAAGTTTGGTACTGACTTCCCACAGTTCAAGAAGAGCGATGTGAACGGTGCTAACGAGCTCCCTCTCTACACATGGTTGAAGAGTGAGAAGGGCTATGCAGGTGGTGCATACGAGGAGAAGTTGGCTGCTATTATGGAAGACCTTTACAACAAGGCAAACACAGAGCCACGCAAGCAGAACGACATCCAGTGGAACTTCACAAAGTTCCTCGTTAACCGCAATGGTGAGGTTGTTGCACGCTTCGAGCCTACAGTAGACCTCAAGGAGGTTCAGAAGGCTGTTGAGGCTGCGCTTTAAGCAGAAGCTGATAAGTAAGTTTTAATAGTCCCCTGCGGGACAATCGTTTAGGAGTTGAAGGTTTTAGTGGGGTTAAGCCATTACTGTTTCTTTTCGGAGGGCAGCAGTGTAAGGATATGAAAGGTATCGGCTTAACCCCTACTAAATTTCTTCGCTCCTTTTTTATTAGGACAATTTGGAGTACGAATGGCTGTAGATATAGAAGCATTTCGCAAGGAAGTTTATAACGTTGTGGCATCAATCCCGAGCGGTCGTGTACTGAGTTATGGACAGATAGCATGGCTTGTAGGCTGTCCTCGTCATGCTCGTTTGATTGGAAAAGTACTACATGGTGTATCTGAAACAGAAAATTTGCCATGTCATCGAGTTGTAAATGGTAACGGACGTACGGCTCCTTGTTGGGAAGAACAGCGCGGTTTGTTGGAAGCAGAAGGGATAACCTTCCGTGCAAATGGCTGTGTAGATATGAGAAAGTGGCAATGGAAACTGGAGGAGTAAGGTTTCTGTAGTCATTTATTCCTGAAACATTGTGGTCTAATGACCGATTTGGGTTAAATGTGTGAACACTTTTCGTATTGCGTTATCGGGAGAATCGAAGTTACTCATTAGACAAAAACATGACTAAGACAGTCAACTATCTGTCCTATTATCATCCTCTGACATTAAAAGTTATTTCAATTAAGACTTCGGTAATTTGTAGAAAAGGTTTTGAAAAATAATTACATAATCTCAAATAAGACATCTATAAATATACGGAAATAATACAAATAAAAGCAGGTTTATAACTATAAGGTAATCAGTTAGTTATAAAGTAGTAGAGTAAAAGGTGCTTAATTGGACTTCAAAAGGGCGTTAGTAAGGGTCTTAAAGGGC
>NZ_JACD01000023.1:0-11037 GCF_000517825.1 Prevotella sp. ICM33 | reverse complement strand
AAAGACAATTCCGCAAGGATTTATATGTTATTTAAGTTTTACCGGACAGCAATAACTATTTTTATGTTATTCAAAATCAATACATGCTCTTTTGGCTTCTAAAAGATGCTTAATTGACTTGTAATAGGTGCCCTTTAAGCTCTTTACTAACGCCCTTTTGAAGTGCAATTAAGCACCTTTTACTTTACTACTTTATAACCTATTGACTTCCTGCAGGTTACGAACCTACTTTTTACGTATACTTTTTCCCTTATTTATAGATGGTTTACTTGAAATTATGTAATGATTTTTCAGAACCCTATCTGCAGTTTTTGAAGTATCAAAATGAAAAGGTTTTCTGTATCGAAGGATAACAATAAAATAGGAAGATGAGCGCCTTAGTCATGTCTTTATTTAATGAGTAACCTCGCTTCTTCCGTTAAAGCTATACGAAATATATCTATGCATTTAACGGAAAAACCATTCTTTCGGGGATATAAAAAAGAAATGTAGTAAGTGATAGGGACTTTTTCATACCCCTAAAACTTACTACATTTTATTTCTTTTATCGATTACTCAAAGTTCAGTTCACCAAAGAAAGCGGGACAATGGAAGTCGGGAGAAGGCAAGGCAATGGGATTCCAAGAGAGGAAATGAGGTTGCGATGTCTTATCACCACACTTATAGAAATTGGCTCTTATCGTCTTTCCTGAGAGATTCTCTATTGTATGGCGGAAGTAAAAACTAACAGGAACAACGAGTGTGAGTTCCCATGCCTGTCGTCCCTCTCTCATCTCGAAAGGCTCACGCCCCAAAGATGCCCAACGATCAATCTGCTCTAAGGCAGCTGCTGGAGCATGAGTACGATTCTCTCGTCCATGTCCATTGCACAGCAATATCGTACCGATACAGTTGCTTTCAAGGTTATAATAACCTCCTTCTTCATCAGGGCTGCAGAAGAACTCACAGCATGAGTCCTGCCAAACTGGCCCTAAATCGGTGCCAGCCTCAGCACGCACGCTGTCTTCTTCAACTCGATAATGCAACAGAATGGCATCACCTTTATGAGCAATAGCAAACTCAACCTGTGGACAATAAGGGAATTCTGCTGCCCAGTCTACTGTATCTATCTTATTATAAGATACGCTATTATCCTTGAAAAGGGCTGGAATGTCAACAGCTTTCACCTGCTGACACTCCAAACGTTTTACCTTTAATTGTTTCATTGCTTCAATGTTTTCTTCACAAAGTCAGCCATCATCTGATCATGACGACGTACGTCACGATAGAGCAAGAGCTGATTACGTGAGCGAACGAGGTTATGCTCTGGGTATTTCACCTTGAAATAAACGTCTCCGTTGATGTAATCTGTCAAGAAACGAACGCACTGCATGTATGGGAACAGTGCTACAGCGTAAGGAAGATGACTTGTCTCAACAGGGGTAAGGAAGTTGCCTGCAGTGCTGAGATAGCCTTCTGTGAATGAGCAGAATACATCTTCTTTCAGTCCGACAGCATCGTAATTATCGCTATCCTCAGCCACGTGGTTAGCACCAGTACGCAAGAAGTCGCCATAATCAGAGAAGATAAAGCTTGGCATTACGGTATCGAGGTCGATAACACAGAGTACCTTACCATCCTTGTCAAACATCATGTTGTTCACCTTTGTATCACAGTGGCAGATACGCTTAGGCAATGCACCCTCACGATAGAGGCGTTCAGCAAGGCACATCTCGTCTGCATAGCTCTCTAACTCGGCTATCATATCTTTCACAGAAGCCACTCTACCAGCCTTATCAGCACTTACAGCCTCACGCAACTGGCGCAGACGAAGTTCCATGTTGTGGAAGTCTGGGATGGTTTCTCCCAATGGTTCCTTCAAATCAACCAACATATTCTGGAAGTTACCGAAGGTTTCACCACAGCAGAAAGCACTCTCTGGGTTTACTTCCTCTTTTGTAACAGCGTTAGGAATGAAGACACTCACACGCCAGTAGAGATTGTCAGCATCCTTGTAGTAGGTCTTACCGTCCTTAGCCTGCACGAAACGCAGACATTTACGTTCGATATCTGTCTCACCCTTCTCCATCAACTTGTGGCGGATATGGTCAGTTACAAGTTCGATATTATGCTGCAACAGGTCTACATCGGTGAATATGGCGTTGTTAATACGCTGTAAGATATAATCAGGCGTATTAGCATCTACAGTTTTTACACGCAGTGTTTCATTGATCAGTCCATTACCAATTGGACTTACACTCTCAACAGTTCCCTCAATACGGAACTGTGATACAACATCATTAAAATTCGTCATAGCTGTTTATTTAGTATTAAAGATTGATGCACTATTAGGAGTGAAGGAGTTAACTCCAAAAACTTTTAGGGTCTATCAGCAGGCTTAACACCGAACTGAGAAGGCTTGCTACCCATTACAAACTCAAGTGTTCCACCACGTTTGATGTCCTTGAAGTCGATGTAAGAACGGGTATAAGGCTTGCCATTCAACTTAGCACTCTGAATATAAATATTCTTATCGCTGTTGTTATGAGCCACAACACGGAAGGTCTTACCATCTCCAACGTTCACCGTAGCCTCATCGAAGAGCGGTGTACCGAAAATATACTTACCACCTGCTGGCTCTACCTGATACATGCCAAGAGAGGAAAGAATGTACCATGCAGACATCTGACCCACATCCTCGTTACCACTCAAACCATCGAAGTCGTCGTGGTATAAGTTCTTGAGTACATAGCGAATCTTATCCGCTGCCTTCCAAGGCTGACCCACATAGTTGTACATATAGAGGATATGATGGCTTGGCTCATTACCGTGAGCGTACTGACCAATCAGACCAGTGATGTCTGGTGAAGCCTCTGCTCCCATATCACCACTAACGATGAAAAGGGAGTCGAGCTTTGAAACAAATGGTTTCTCACCACCGAAGGCAGCTACAAGACCGTGCACATCGTGTGGAACAAGCCATACATACTGCCAAGCATTACCCTCTGCATAGTCGTCTTGACGATGAACAGTACTGAATGGATCGAATGGTTCACGGAACTTACGATCAGATGTTACACCACGCATAAACTTCGTCTTCTTATCGAAGTAGAAGTCACGATACGACTGACTGCGCTTTGAGAAGTACTTATAATCAGCTGTCTTACCCAATTCCTTGGCGAGTTTTGCAATACATGCATCAGCCAAAGCATACTCCAATCCCTTTGCTACTGTCTCATGCTCTGGGTCGAGATCACAAGGAATATAACCATACTTCTTCAACAATCCCATACCACGTTCATCAAGCATAGCAGACGCCTTAGCAGCCTCAAAGACTGCATTCTTATCTACATCAAAGCCTTTCAGTGCGATATCAACGAGGGCAGGAACGCCTGGGTTACCAATCATACAGTCGGTTTCGTTACCCACAAGGTGCCATACTGGCAACTTACCCTGCTCCTTAAAGATATGAAGCATCGTCTGTGCGATGTCGCGTTGCTTCTCTGGATGGATAATCGTCATCAATGGATGCGCTGCACGATAGGTGTCCCAAAGCGAGAAGGTGGTATAATCTGTAAAGTCACCCTTATGTGTCTTACCATCTGCACCACGGTATTCGCCGTTTACATCATTGAAGACAGAAGGTGCAATCATTGAGTGATACAATGCTGTATAGAATATCTTTCTTGCACTCTCGTCCTGTGTCTTGATAGCAATCTTGCTCAACTCACGGTTCCACTCATCCTTTGCCTGAGCAACAGCATTGCGGAAGTCCCAACCTGGAAGTTCCTTCTGCATATTCAATCGAGCGTTCTCAACACTCACTGCAGAGATTCCTATCTTCACGAGAAGTGGCTGCTCAGCATTGTCGAAAGCAAAGACACCGATTGTGTCACGCTCGTTTGACTCCAACTTAACAGGCTGTGAGAACTCTGCCACGAAGTAAACGCGCTGGTCCTTAGCCCATCCTTGTGACATACGGTAGCCACTGACGGTCTTAGCCGACTCCTGCTTGAAACTGCAAGAGGTCATCTTGTCCCATCCGATACCCTGTGAGAGGTTCAAAATAACGTAACCCTTTGTTGCATCAGCAGGAAAAGCGTAACGATGGAAGGCTACACGCTGGGTGGCAGTCAACTCTACACGAACACCAGAAGCCAACATCACAGAGTAGTAACCAGGGGTTACATGTTCGGCACGATGAGCAAACTTCACCTCACGCTGTGCTGGATTGGTAGTAGGGAGGAGTGATACATCACCCAAGTCACCAATACCCGTACCGCTAAGGTGCATCTGTCCGAATCCGATAACTGTTGAATCGCTGTAATGATAACCAGAACACCAGTCCCAGCCCTGCTTCTTCTGTGTAGGACCAGCCTGAATGTTACCGAATGGAACATTAGCTCCAAGGAACACATGTCCGTGTCCACCTGTTCCAATAAATGGGTCAACATACTGCGTATAGTCCTGCGCAAAAGCGAAAAGACTGGTTGCAGCAAACGCCATTAAAGTTAAGAACCTTTTTTTCATATACTGAATTGTTTTAATCTTCTTGTCTTATATGTCTTGACAGAGCCGTCATTCAACAGCTCATCAAGTATTCGTTTATTTCTGATTGACGATGATTTCGTCTGTAAAAATCCATGCGCCTTTCTCGCGAGGGAGGGCTTTCACACGCACATAACGACCTTTGACATCTCCTTTCCACTTGTAAGGATAGACGAGATAGTCCTCTGAAGCCTTAATACCTGGTCGTACTGTGTCAATCGTTGTAAAGTTCTTGCCATCCTCTGACACCATCAACTCGATTGTCTCTGGCGTATAGATAACCGATTCATAGAGGTGCATAAAGTCAACACGAACGTCACGTATGTCCGTAACCTTACCCATATCAACCACAACATCCACACCAGTACTGTCGATGAAGCCCTGCCAACGACCCTCAAGATAGCCCCAGTCGCCACGCAAACCATTGGTCAGTGTGCTGTCGCCTTCGGCACGATACTTCTCCGCATAACGTCCTAAGTAAGTGACAGGCTTACCCAATGCCTCATGCTGCACGATGGAACGACTTTCAGGGCGTGCGCCTTTCTCTTTTCGAATGTCGAAAGCATTATAGCCAGCACGCTTGAGCGCATCAGTTGCCGTAATTACTCGTTGACGGAAGTCGGCATAGCCTGTACGTTGCTTCGTCCATCCAGTCTCGGCTAATGCAAGCAATCGGGGGTATATCATATACTCTAAATGGTCAGGCTTCTCTATGAATTCCGTCCATACACAACCCTGCACACCATCGATATATTTCTCCAAAGACGTACCCTTATAAGCCGCTGGGATAGGGTCATAGTTGTAAGTCTTCTCCAATCTCGTATAACCCCCTTGTGCCTTTGGTTCCGTCATGGGGTCGTCCTGATACATATTCAAATAGCAGAACTCTTGTGGTGCCATGACCACGTGATGCCCACTCTTAGCGGCAGTCAATCCTGCTTCTGTGCCACGCCATGACATGACAGCGGCATTGGGAGCTAAGGTGCCTTCCATGATTTCATCCCATCCGAGAAGCTTTCTGTCATTATCGTTAAGGAAGCGTTCAATGCGGTGAGTGAAATGACTCTGTAACTCGGCTACGTCCTTTAGATGATAGTCCTTCATCACACGCTGACAGTCGGGACAGGTCTTCCATGTGCGTCGTTCAGCCTCATCGCCTCCTATGTGAATGTACTTTGAAGGGAAGAGTTGCATTACCTCCTTCAATACATTCTCCATGAAGGTATAGGTCTGTTCTTTCCCTACGCATAAATCTGACTGAGTATAGGGCTTACCCGTACATGATAACTCTGGGTAAGCATAGACAACCTCATCACTATGCCCAGGCATTTCTATCTCTGGTATGATGGTGATATGGCGTGCAGCGGCATAATCGACAATCTCTTTAATGTCGTCCTGCGTGTAATAGCCACCATGTATATTCATTCCCTTCCAACATACAAGGCGAATAGGATCAGGCGAATACTGGCGGTTCTTTCCGTTCCACCACTTCGTCCAGTCAGATTCTGTTCTATAGGCAGTCTCCTCTGTTAGGAGTGGATATTGCTTCACTTCCATGCGCCATCCACCGCCGTCAGTGAGGTGCCAGTGGAATCTGTCGAGCTTGAAGTACGCCATAGCGTCCAGTTGCTTCTTGATTTCATCTTTCGACCAGAAGTGTCGAGAGCAGTCGATCATCAAACCACGATAAGCGAAACGAGGGGCGTCCTTCACCTTTACACAGGCTATCTGACCATCCTTTTCGAGTTGGCGAAGGGTTTGCAGACCATAGAACAAACCCGTTGGGGTCAGTGCCTGAATGGTGATACCCTTTGGTGTCACCTCCAACTCATAGCCTTGCAGACGTACGCTGTCCATTGCCTGCGCTGCCTGCTGGGCTGTTCCCTTGCAAATCAAGCGGAAAACGCCTTGTTGAGAAGGATTCTTTGCGTATGCTAATGGATGCTGCAGTACCTCAGAAGTGTACTGATTAAGCATCTTGAAGTCACTACCTGTAAGATTGGTCACAATCTTCGTACCCTTATTCAGCTTGAATTGACCCTTCAAAAGACTGATATTCTCAGGTTGTGGAATGATGTTCTGAGCTGCAACAGGCATAGAAACAACTGCTGCAAACAACAGGAAAACTGCACTCAAAAGAACTTTTTTTCTCATAACGTGAGTATAAATTTCGGTTTTATTTCTTTATTATTTGTTTTTACTTTATGTCTCTTTCTTCGATGGCTGTCGGCTGTCTGTATTCTCATCTGTGGTCATTCAAAACCTTTCTGATAGTAGACTGCCTTCCACATTGCCACCTTCATGTTTCGTATTAAGCCTCCGCACCAAATGTGCTAAGTATCCGCACAACTTGTGTTAAGGCTCCATACAACTTGTCCAAAGCGTTCGGACAAGGATAGAAGACGGCAAACAATGTCTGTTTTTATCATTATATATAATGTAATAAGACATTAAAGACCGTCGGAAACGTGGGAGGTTTGATGGGTAGTAGTCGTTTACTTTAGATAGAACTTCAATACGCCACCCTTCAAGAGTTCGTCATTCGTAATGCGATAGCGGTTCAATGGCTTACCACCTAATTCTATCTTCTTAATAATAACAGCCTCAGCATTTGGACGAACAGTCTCAATCAAGAGGTTATCTCTGCCCCACTGTGCCTTATCCAAACGGATAGTCACCTTGTCAAAGACTGGCGAAGTGAGCGTGTAAGATGGATCACCCGGACAGTCAGGATAGAAACCTATCATATTGAACACCGCCCAAGCCGACATGGTTCCAGTGTCATCATTACCCGGGATGCCCTCTGGTGCATTCTTGAAATACTCCTTCAAGAGTCTGCGCGTCTGTACCTGTGTACGCCACTCATCGCCCTTGAAATAAGAGAAGAGGTGAGGATAAGCGATATCAGGCTCATTTGCAGGATCGTAATAACCCTTGTCGAACACGCTCTGGAGCTTGTTAACAAAGTTTTTCTGTCCTCCCATGAGCTTTGCAAGTCCCATAACGTCATGCGGAACATAGAAAGTATAGTTCCAAGCATTACCTTCATGGAAGCCCGGAGATGGTTCGAAGTTCTCTCCCTGCTTTGGATCGAAAGGCTTATAGAAGGTGCCGTCTGGCATCAATGGGCGCAACAAGCCAAACTCCTTACTGAAGTAATGGCGATAACCCAAAGCACGATTGTGGAACAGACGAGCATCATCTTTCTTACCCAATGCCGTAGCCAAGCGTGAGAGGGCATTGTCAGCAATGTAGTATTCGAGGGCATGAGAAACGGAGTTATCGAACTTCTCGTGCAAAGCTACATAACCCTTCTCCATATATTCGTCATTATCTGGGCGCAGCGGGTTCTCGCTTCCCTTTGTCAAAGCCGACTTGCGGAAAGCTTCGTAAGCCTTATTAATATCGTAACCACGCAGACCTTTCAACCAAGAATCAGTGATAACAGGGATAGCTGGGTCGCCTTCCATCGTGTAAGTCTCACGACTAAAGAGTTCCCACTTTGGCATCCAGCCATGCTCCTCGTACATCCCAATCATCGAACGAATCATATCACGCTGACGATTTGGATAAACCAACGTAAGCAACTGATGCACATTGCGATAGGTATCCCACAGAGAGAAGACCGTATAACGATTGCCCTCCTTCACCGTTCGAATCTCATCACCCTCCATGGCAGGGTACTGTCCGTTGACATCCTGCAGGATATTTGGGTGGATAAGGACGTGATAAAGAGCTGTATAGAAGATCGTGCGCTCTGTCTTTGTTCCACCCTCAACGAGGATGCGAGAGAGATCATCATTCCACTTAGCACGCGCCTCAGCACGAATAGCATCAAAGTTCTTTCCACGCTGTTCGGCATCAAGGTTCTCACGAGCGTTTGCCATACTTACGAATGACACACCCATCTGTACCTCTACCTGCTCGTCAGCCTCAGTGTTGAAGTTCATCCATACTCCGATATCATCACCAGAGAATTCCTTGTTATAGGTCTTATAGAGCTTATACTTGCCATTGTCGACATCCCACTCAGCCTCTACGCCTGTCATCGGACGCTGTTTCTTCCAATAGCCAGCCTCTGTAGGCTTCTTGCTGACACGCATCACGAAGTAAATTGGGAATACAGCCTGAGGGTTATAACAGAATGTACCCTGCAACTTCATACCCTCATACTCTGTGTCGCTCACCTTCTTCACCATGGCACCCGACTCATTTGTGAGTCCTTCACCGAGGTTCAACAAGATATGACTTTCTCCTTTCGGGAATGTGAAACGTGCAACAGAACTGCGAGGAGTAGCTGTTACCTCTGTCTTCACATTATACTTTTTCAGATAATTAGAATAATAACCGGGGTGTGCAACCTCCTTTTCGTATGTACTTCCGTACTCCTTATAGTCGACATTCAACTTTCCTGTCGTTGGCATAAGCAACAATGAGCCTACTTCTGGACAACCCACACCGCTCAGATTGACGTGAGAATAGCCCGTGAAAAAGACGTTATGATATTCGTAAGGAGTTGACCACCAGCGTGCATCCTTGTCATATTTATTCAAATCAGAACCCATTACGTTGAATGGTACGACTGACATCAATCCGTTAGGGCATACTGCTCCTGGATTGGTAGTACCAAAATTAGATGTTCCGATAAAAGGATTGACAAGATCGACAGGCTCTTCATCGCCTTTGTCAGCCGCCTTCAGCGAAAGAAAAGACAAGGAAAGGAGTAGTACTAATAGGAATTTATGATTCATTTGGGTGGTGGGTGATAGGTGTTAGATGGTGATGAATAGTAGGTGATAGGTAGTGGGTGTTAGGTGGTGATGGGTGTTAGGTGATGGATGGTGGGTGGTGATGAATTGTGATGAAGCTATCATTATTTACTTCTAAGCAATTCATCAACACCCAACACCCAACACCTATCACCTAACAATTCATCAACACCCAACACCCAACACTTAACACCTTATAAAAAGCTATTGTTCTTTGTGAACTCTACGATGTCCTTAATATAGCCGAATGCCATACCAACGACGGTATCAGCTGCACCATAGTAAACCGCTACGCGCTCACCATCCTGCAAAGCAGCACATGGGAAGACAACGTTTGGCACGTCACCCTGCAACTCGTAAGGTGCATTTGGTGCAAGAAGATATGGACGAGTACGATAGAGAACCTTCTCTGGATTGTCCTTATCAAGGATAGCTGCACCCATTGAATAACGGAAACCATTACAAGTAGTGATTACACCGTGATAGAAGAGCAACCAACCTTCGTCTGTCAAGAATGGAACCGAACCTGCACCAATCTTCGTACACTGCCATGCACTCTCTGGGAAAGGGGTAACCTTCATTACACAACGATGCTCGCCCCAGTACTTCATATCTGGGCTAAAGCTGATATAGATGTCACCGAAAGGAGTGTGACCATTGTCACTTGGACGGCTCAACATCGCATACTTTCCATTAATCTTCTCTGGGAAGAGGACGCCATTACGATTGAATGGCAAAAAAGCATTCTCACACTGATAGAACTTCTTGAAGTCGAAGGTGTAAGCAATACCGATTGTTGGTCCGTGATAACCGTTACACCAAGTAATCCAATAACGGTCCTCAATCCATGTAACACGTGGGTCATACTTGTATTCTGACTCAATCATTTCAGTGTTACCAGCCTCAAACTTAATAGGCTCATGATTGATTTCCCAGTTGATACCATCCTTACTGAAACCAGCAAAGATGTTCATCTGCACCGCCTTGTTGTCGCAACGGAACACTCCAGCGAAGCCGTCCTCAAAAGGAACAACAGCACTATTGAAGATACTGTTTGATGTTGGAATATGATAACGATCGATGATTGGGTTCTTTGAATAACGCCACATCACATCCTTGCATCCTTCTGGACGTTCTTCCCAAGGCAGAATATCTTTTAAACTTTTCATTGTAAATATAGTTTTATGCTTTTAGTTTTTATAAATGTCTATACATTATAAGTACAAGCAAAGTTAGCTTTTTACTTCAACAAAAGGTAAGTTTTTACCATTCATTAAATAGGAAAAACACTTCTTAACAAACGTTGTTAAGATTTACTATTATACCCAACTTTAACAAAGTAAGCATCATTCTATCACTTTTACAATAAAAGGAAGCTATAACCTAAATCCAATAAAGACATGCTTTCAACATGATGAAAGGAGAAGGTAGATTAATTAACAGAGAAAAATAAGGTTTTTCCGTTAAATGCGTAGACAGGTTAATAGAATGAGATTAATCCGTATACACGGTATGATTAGCCTTAAATAGATGGTTTTACAAAGGTGGATAAACTACATGATAAATGTAATTAGGTGCATCGTCTATCTGTCTTCAACAAACAACGTATTCCTTTATTATGTAAAGTTTGTAAGTTATTTTCATGCAACTCAAAACCAATACATGCTCTTTGGGCTTCTAAAAGATGCCTAATTGACTTGCAAAAGGTGCCCTTTAAGAGCCTTACTAACGCCCTTTTGAA
>NZ_JACD01000022.1:0-1277 GCF_000517825.1 Prevotella sp. ICM33 | reverse complement strand
AAAGAAAAATATATTAATTAAGAAAATTTCCCCACCTTTTTTCTACTGAGCCCTTATTATCCTTTGACCTTTGACCTTTATGATTTGTATCTTTGAACTTTCTCTACATCAGTAATTATAATTATGACGTACTGATGAGCACATGATTTCTATCGATTACGTATGAAACGAAGATTTTTGCTATAAGCATTTACATAATTAGGGGAATTCGTAGTCGGTTAAGGTTTGCGTGGATAAAGGTTTGAAAAAATATGACATAAAATCGGGTAAAAGACCTATAAACAAAGAAAAAAACACGTGTAAAGTCCCAGTTTGTAAACGGCAGTAAATCAATTCATTATGATGTAGTGCAGGAATAGGTGCTTAATTGTGTTTCAAAAGGGCGTTAATAAGACTCCAAAAGGGCATCTATTGCAAGTCAATTAGGCGTCTTTTAGAGGCTAAAAAAGCATGTATTAGCTTTGAAAAACTTTGAACTTTGATATTTGAACTTTGAACTTTATGATATGGGTAGTTGACGAGTTGACAAGTTTACGAGTTTACAAGTTGCTTGTAGCGATAAACTTCAGTTAACAGTAGTAATCATAATTATGAATTGTGAATTATGAATTATGAATTAACAGAGGATTGTGAATTATACTTGGGGTATATAAAAAAAGAAACGGCAGAGCAATTGCTCTTCCGTTATCTCCGAATAACCACCGTCTCACGACGATAATGTTTCTACAATCTTTACCTAAAATATAACTAAAAACCTAAATCTATTACTAACCTAAACAAATCTTCTTTTTCAATAATAATCCTGAGCAATCTTAAATACCTGTAAAGTCTAAAACCTTGTAATCAGATATATTTCTCTTGAATTACAATGCAAAGGTATGGATAATATTCAGATTATCAAAATTAAACGATGAAAAATATCATTCTATCAGTTGTTTCTTGATATATATCAAAGGCGATGATTAGTGTAAAGTTGTCTTTTTGAGGGTATGTTTTCTTAACGGAATGTGCTTGAAAACCGCAAGAATCCTATTGTTTTCGTGAATAGAGTCGGGCGGAGCGATAGGCAAGCAAATGCGAGGAGGCTTTGTTAGCGGAAGCTGATTATTGGTTCTTCACACTTTTGAAATGATAAGGAAACGCCTAAGTTTAGGGTTTAAAAGAAATGTCACACGGAGTTACGGAGGGAACGGAGGATTATTAAAACAAAGTAATGGAAGTAACGGAGGCACCGTCGGTGCATAGAGCGACGGAGCTTGTTTGCCAATTCTATTAGC
>NZ_JACD01000021.1:0-37914 GCF_000517825.1 Prevotella sp. ICM33 | reverse complement strand
ACGGAGGCACCGTCGGTGCATAGAGCGACGGAGCTTGTTTGCCAATTCTATTAGCAATTTATACACAAAGCGTTTACCTCAAAATAGTTATCAAGAATTTGTACGCTACACCTCCGTCGCTCTTTTGTGCCGTCGGCACCTTCGTGACATTGTGTTTAGCTCCGTCCCCTCCGTGACTCCGTGTGCCTATTATATAAGACGTTTAGTTTCACACTCCATATTTCGGAAGCAGCTTATATAAGACGTTTAGTTTATCACTCCATATTTCGGAAGCGGCTTATTATTTTCATATAAATGTGTTTGTCTTTATAAGAAATATTGTACTTTTGCACTTGTAATAGGCAAATCCTTTTGCCCTTTCCATCTTCCTGAAAGGTATTAGGACTTTGTTATGACAGATTGGAGAGTACTTGCAGGCTGTGAAGCGGAGCATAATCGTTTTGAAGAGCAGTACTACAGTGCGTTCCTTTGAGCAAAAGAATATTCTATGTAGGAAACAAAAACGGCTTAAAACACAGGAAGTAAGATCGAGAAGGATAACATTTTTTTTCTTAGATACAATCGACGGATTGTCACTTTATGCGTAGAACCTTTATATTCTTATAGGTGAAAGAAGTCATCCGCTTATTATGATAGGAAGTAACAACCCACTTCCCATGTTTATATCTAAGGAATAAGATAGTGGGACAAAAGCCCGAAAAAAGAATTAGAGATACAGAAATCATCTATAGAAGGATGTCTATAGATAATAATTATTGCTTTCATTTAATAGAAAAGAAACAATGAGCAAGCAAGTTTTTCAGACAGACTCCCGTCAGCGCTGGAGTTATTTTAAGTGGACCTTACGCGTCATTCTTACGATTCTCTCATTGTTAGGAATCGTTTTCTTGGCAATGTTTGCCTTGGAAGGAAGTCCTCAGATGCCTTTCCGTCACGATTATCGGAATGCAGTAACAGCGTCATCACCTTATACCAAGGATAACAAGACGGCAAAGCTGTATAAGTCGTTCCGCGACTTCTTCAAGGAGAAGAAGATGCACAATAACTATGCGAAGGCTACGATTAAGAAACAACGATTTATTGGAAAGGCAGATAGTCTGACACAGAAATACTTTCGTGAGTGGGACGATCCACGAATCGGTGTGCGTTCGGCATGGTATGTAAACTGGGATAAGCATGCTTATATCTCTCTGAAGAACAATATCAAGCATTTGAATATGGTTCTGCCAGAGTGGTTTTTTATCAATCCTAAGACCGACAAGGTGGAGTATCGGATTGATAAGCAAGCACTGCGGTTGATGCGTCGAACAGGTATTCCGGTTCTCCCTATGCTCACCAATAACTACAACTCCGACTTCCATCCAGAGGCGATAGGACGTATCATGCGTGACGAGAAGAAGCGTATGGCACTTATCAACGAGATGGTTGGGACGTGTCGGCGCTATGGATTTGTAGGAATCAACCTCGACTTAGAGGAACTTAATATTCAAGACAACGACCTTCTTGTCGAATTGCTCAAAGACTTCTCACGTGTTTTCCATGCGAATGGGCTTTATGTAACACAAGCCGTAGCCCCTTTCAATGAGGATTATAACATGCAGGAGCTGGCGAAGTATAACGACTATCTCTTCCTCATGGCTTATGATGAACATAACATTGAGAGTCAGCCGGGAGCGGTTAGTTCGCAGCGATGGGTAGAAAAGGCTACCGACTGGGCTGCAAAGAATGTTCCGAATGATAAGATTGTCCTCGGTATGGCTACCTATGGATATGATTGGGCAAACGGAGAAGGCGGTACGACCGTGTCATTCGACCAGACAATGGCTATTGCACAAGATGCAGATGCAAAGGTAAAGTTCGATGATGACACCTATAACGTGAACTTCTCTTATCAGAATACCGATGATAAAAAGGTTCATCAAGTGTTCTTCACCGATGCTGCCACCACGTTTAACATCATGCGTTTCGGTGCAGAGTATCATCTTGCAGGCTTTGGCTTATGGCGTTTGGGAACTGAAGACAATCGTATATGGCGTTTCTATGGTAAAGATATGTCATGGGAGAGTGTGGCAAGGATGTCTGTTGCGAGGCTGATGCAACTCAACGGCACCGATGATGTCAACTTTGTTGGCTCTGGTGAAGTGCTCCAAGTGACAACAGAACCTCACCCTGGAGACATCTCGATAAGGATAGATAAGGACAATCGCCTTATCTCAGAGGAATATTATCGTGCCCTTCCTTCTACTTATACCATCCAACGATTAGGTGAATGTAAGGACAAGCAGCTTGTTATTACCTTTGATGACGGACCAGACAGCCGTTGGACTCCTACCGTACTTAGTACGCTGAAGAAGTATAATGTCCCTGCAGCGTTCTTCATGGTGGGACTGCAGATGGAGAAGAATCTGCCATTGGTAAAGCAAGTATATGAGGATGGCCACACCATTGGTAACCACACCTTCACCCACCATAACATGATTGAGAACTCCGACCGCCGCTCTTATGCAGAGTTGAAGTTGACAAGAATGTTGATAGAGAGTGTGACAGGACATAGTACTATCCTCTTCCGTGCGCCTTATAATGCTGATGCCGACCCAACGGAACATGAAGAGATATGGCCAATGATTGTGGCAAGTCGTAGGAATTACCTCTTTGTGGGAGAGTCTATCGACCCTAATGACTGGCAGTCTAACGTTACAGCCGACCAGATCTATCAGCGTGTCATTGATGGTGTACACCATGAAGACGGACATATCATCTTGTTGCACGATGCGGGTGGTAGTTCTCGAAAGCCTACCCTTGATGCGCTCCCACGTATCATAGAGACCTTGCAGCATGAGGGTTATCAGTTTATCTCCCTCGAACAATACTTAGGTATGGGCAAGCAAACACTGATGCCTGAGATTAATAAAGGTAAGGAATACTATGCGATGCAGACCAACCTTTGGTTAGCAGAGATGATCTATCATGTCTCAGACTTCCTCACAGCTCTTTTCCTTGTCTTCCTTGCCTTGGGAATGATGCGCCTGATATTTATGTATGTACTGATGATAAGAGAGAAGCGGGCAGAGAACCGACGCAATTATGCTCCTATTGATGCTGCCACAGCACCAACAGTTTCTATCATCGTACCGGGTTATAACGAGGAAGTAAACATCGTGCGTACCATCACTACGCTTAAGCAACAAGACTATCCTAACCTGCATATCTACTTCGTTGATGATGGTAGTAAGGACCATACACTCGAACGTGTACATGAGGCTTTCGACAATGATGATACGGTTACGGTGCTTGCTAAGAAGAATGGTGGAAAGGCTTCAGCTCTCAACTATGGTATCGCTGCCTGCCGTTCAGAGTATGTCGTTTGTATTGATGCCGACACCCAGTTGAAGAATGATGCGGTAAGTAGATTGATGAAACACTTCATCGCTGACACAGAGAAGCGTGTCGGTGCGGTGGCTGGTAATGTGAAGGTGGGTAATCAACGGAATATGCTAACCTACTGGCAGGCTATTGAATATACGAGTAGTCAGAACTTCGACCGTATGGCTTACTCTAATATCAATGCTGTCACCGTTGTGCCTGGAGCTATTGGCGCCTTCCGAAAGGAGGTGATTGAAGCCGTGGGAGGCTTTACAACTGATACCTTAGCAGAAGACTGCGACCTGACGATGAGTATCAATGAACATGGATACATCATCGAGAACGAGAACTATGCAGTGGCATTGACCGAAGCGCCAGAGACACTCCGCCAGTTTGTGAAGCAACGTATCCGTTGGTGCTTTGGTGTGATGCAAGCCTTTTGGAAGCATCGTTCCTCTCTCTTCTCTCCTTCAAAGAAAGGTTTTGGTCTATGGGCTATGCCTAATATGCTTATCTTCCAGTATATCATCCCAACCTTCTCACCATTGGCTGACGTACTGATGCTCATCGGACTCTTTACGGGTAATGCCCTTCAGATATTCTTCTATTACCTCATCTTCCTTGTTATCGATGCCAGTGTGTCTATCATGGCTTATATCTTCGAGGGCGAGCGTCTGTGGGTTCTTCTGTGGGTTATCCCTCAACGATTCTTCTATCGTTGGATAATGTATTACGTCCTCTTTAAGAGTTATCTCAAGGCGATAAAGGGTGAGCTGCAGACATGGGGTGTGTTGAAGAGGACAGGGCATGTACAATAGCCCCACCCCCTTGCCCCTCCCCCATAGGGAGGGGAGTAGAATGCGAGATACCCCTATTGGTTAGGGAGAACTTTTAGCCATTCTTTAGCAAATTGTTACCAGCACTCCCCCTCTCTCTCGGAGAGGGGGTTGGGGGGTGAGGTTTCCTTATCTCCAACCTCATCGGGTCCTGTATATTTGCCTTACTAATCAGTTGCAAGTAGCGTTCGCGGAGCGGACCGACCCTAACATTCTTTCGGGCACGCACTGATGAGATAACCGATGAAGGGTTACAGGGTTCGCGCACATGAAGCACCCTACAGATATGATGTACGATGGTTTGGAAGTCCATTGGCCTACCGCATTTATCCATTAGTCGTCCTGTCTCCCAAACCATGTGAGCCAAGTCGATGAGGTCACACTTCAAGCCAGTCCAATACAATCCTTCCTCCTCGCTTCTATTGATTAGGTCGCAGAAGTTATCAACAATCCTTGTCGTCAGTCGGTCTTCCTCCTCTTGAGTCCAGAGGTGGGCAGCCTTCATTACTATATTAACTTTCTTCATCATTGTTCTTAGTGTTTTTTTTGTTATAGAATAATGGTTTTAATCATCTACCACCTTCTTTATTCGTGACGCAGTGTAGGTCAGTAGGAGAAGTCGTCGGGTGGCATTCGCATCGTCCCCCTATAGAAACAGCCTACTGGGGAGAAGACTGTTTCGTGAGGTTGCTGCAAAGGTAAAACCCTAAAGTGCAGTATATGTTCAATACCAAAAATTTTTTCATTAAATAAAACTAACGAAATGACCACTAATCTGATTCAGAGGAACAAGACAGGTGAGCCGCATTAAAAGTTAAGGGTTCATCTATAAAAACTACTAATCCTTATACTTTGAACTTTGAACATTGAGCTTTGAACTTTATGATATGTACCTTTTATCTTTGAACATTGAGGTTTGAATATTGAGCTTTATGATATGTACCTTTTACCTTTGAACTTTGAGGTTTGAGCTTTGAACTTTATGATATGTACCTTTTAACCTTTGAACTTTGAGGTTTGAACATTGAACTTTATGATATGTACCATTAACGACTACGAATTTCACGAATACAAACAGAATGTGGATGAGTAGACATGTGGTATATGATAGAAAGATGAAGTATGAGGGTAGAATAAACAAGGTAATGATGAACAAAAGGCTGGGTAATAGAAAGACAAAGTAACAGAAGAACAGAGGTAAAGAGTTAGTAACAAAGCCTTTAACTGCTTCTTTGGTAGAAAGGGAATTACAACTATCTCTTAAATTACGAATAGGATAAACTTAAAAAAGAAACCCCACCACAGTAGGACTTGCATCCGAATGTGGTGGGGTTTATAGTGCCTTGCTTTTATGCGTATAAAAGCATAAACTTAACTTTCTTGTTAGTCTTTAGAGAAAGCCTTGTTGCGTGGTAAGTGCCATCGCCGTCCTATTTGATATTGGCAAATGGCGCATAAACAGGGTCCTCTTGACCATCATCGCTAACTAATACAGGGCGGATGGCAGATGCCTGAGCTTTATTAGCAGCTGCACTTTCATAAGCCCACTTAGTAGGACCAAACATAAAGTGTTTGGTTACGATAAGACCTGAAGACTTAGAAGTCAGATATTGTCCATAAGCACCTGATCCCCAAGTCATATCCCTTAGACCCATCTTGTCATTAAGTGTTATACGTCTACCTGTAATTGGTAGGAACAAGCCGATGTTAGCACGAACAAGTGCTGTAACATTCTTGTATTTATCGTATGCTCTTACACCTGTAGGGAATGCCTTAAGTCTATTAGAAGCACCTCCATTATTAGTTGTGTAGTATGCACCATATACGATAGTACCCTTATCGGTGTAACAGTAAGCTGGTTGTACATTAGCATTATCAAAGAGAGACAAGATATCAGCTTCTGTAGGATAACGATACTTCCTATGATTGTTCATCGTGTAATACCAAACAATGTCACCATTTTTAGCCTTTGAACGGTCACTTGTTTCTTTTCTCAAAGGACCATCACCTTCATAGAATTTCTGATTAATATCTTTATTTCCACTCTTATACGTATTTGATTTCAGATTGAGAGCGTTTTCGATATCTCCAAAGCGGAACAAGTCTACATCATCTGTTGTTTGTACAGGTGAATTTGCAAACTGTGATGAAACAAGAGTTCCACCTGAAGAAGTTTCATTACGATGGCTATCTATGTACATAGCACGCTTTGAAATCCACCACTGTGTAGGTGCAATACCCCAGTAGCCGCCATTAACAGGACCATAGTGGATAAAGTTACCTGTAGCCCATTTAACACCCTGTACCTCAACATAAGCCTTCTGCTTAGGTTCTTCCATCTTCAGAAGGTCTGAACGATATACGTTGCCTTCGTTAAAGGTGATTGAGCTATAAGTTCTCTGATATACTTTATTTTTTGCGAATACCATGACAACAACGTCTGTGTATGTGCCTGGGATGAACGCTGCATAGGTGTATTTACCATTGGCAGAAGTAAGCGTCTGACCTTGTTCTGGCTTGATAACGAGGTTTGTTCGCTCATCATCAAAGTTGTTCTCTACGAAAGTACCTGCATCAAGATTAAATATATCACTACTCTTTACATTTGAGATATAGATAGAGTCGATGTTTGTAAGAGGTTGGTTACTTTCGTTTGTAAAGCGCAATCCCCAAATAGTAACGATACGTTTTAGCTTACCAAGACTTACGTCGACTTTCTTTCCTTCAACCTTCTTTGGCTTCTGCTTAGTCCATTGGAAGTCGAAACGCTCACCAATAGTCTTTGCTGTACCATCCTGCTTAGAGAGGTTTAGCTCGACAAGTTTCTGTGTTTTGTCGCTTGTCTCATGATAAAGACTACTTCTATCATTGTTTTCAACAACAGGTGTAATGGTTCTTTTATCGCCTTGTGCAGCCTTACCAGGATAGAGGAAAGCTATCTCGCTATTAGTAGTGAGTGGCTTCTTAGAATCGATATCACCGTCAAAGCGGCTTTTACCACCTAAATTCTTATTTGTAATATAGCTATAGTTAGCAGTATGGAGGTCATCCCCACCTACTACATAAGTTAAAATCTCATCTTGCTCACCCCATTCAGACTTAATCTTATGAGCAGCATCTTCACTCAGTGCACGTGTAGCAGGTTCCTGCTGCAGTGAGCTTGTGCCATCAGCAACGAGGCTATAAGTATGGATAGTTGTGTTCTCGGCTGTAGAGCTGTCTACATCGTCATGACAGCTTGTCAGCAGTGGAGCAGCCATCAAGAAGCATGCTACAGGAAATAAGACATTCTTTTTCATCATCTTCATTTCTTAATCGTTAAAAATAAAATCTTTGTTATTCTTCTGATGTAAGCCAACTTGGCTGCCCCTTAGATTGTGCACCACTATTTCCGAATGGGTTTGGTGTATTGCCATTACCACTGCCGCCTGTTGGGTCACCTCCCTCAACAGGGTTTGTTGTTGTCCCACTAATCACTAAAATGTGTGACTCAGCCTGTACATTAACACACGTACAAACAGGCTGCAGATAAGACATTTTCTGCATCGTTACATTACTTTTCATAACTTAAATACCGTTTTTGGATTTACTATGTTGTTTACCCTGATTGTTATTATTTCTTTACAAAATCTACCAATCCGTTAGTTTATTGCTGCAAAGTTACTTATTTGTCCTAATAAAAAAGAGAAAAATTGCAAAAAGATTGTGTGTGATTATTAATTAAATTAATTCTTTGATTAAAATCAATTAATTAAAAATCGTACACTTTAGCTTATCAAAATGTAAAGTGCTTATAAAACATACTTAATTGTATTGTTGTTTTCTAACTTCAAATTAGCTGTTAGAATCTAAACAGACAATCTCACAGTATTAATAAAAGTATGAGAGAAGTTGGCATGTTATTCTGTCTTCGTGCAAAAATATGTCATTGAAGTATATGTCTCTATGTCATTCTGTCTTCTCATCTCATTCTGTCTGTCAAAGTTTTTCACAGTCAGTAAATCAAAAGGGCATAAATAGCGTGCGAATTAACGGCTTTTTGGCTTGCAAAAGGTGCCCTTTAAGGCGCTTACTAACGCCCTTTTGAAGTCTTATTAAGCACCTTTTGAAAACCATTTTTGCAACTACCTGATAGCAAAAGACTTACAATGGTGCAGAAATAACTTGTTTTTACCCCCTTTCACTTACTTTTCCACAATCGAAATGTAAAGAAAACCTCCCCCAACCCCTCCAAAGGAGGGGAGTGCCTAACGGATAAATATGGTTCTTTAAAATTAAAATACTTTGAACTTTGAACTACGAATTTCTCGAATGACACGAATTATTTAGCAATAAGGATTCGCACAATTAGAGAAATTCGTAGTTCCATATTGACAAGTAGACAAGTGAACGAGTTAATTGCAGCGATAAACCGCAGCTAACATCGGTAATCATAATTATGGATTATGAATTCTGAATTCTGAATTATAGTAGTAATCATAATTATGAATTATGAATTATGAATTCTGAATTAACAAAGGATTATGAATTCTGAATTTTGAATTATGAATTAACAAGCCTTTGCTTGTAAAAAGCAGTCTTTTTGTGTTTATTTTTGTTAAATACTTGATATATGATAAGTATTGTTTGCGTGTAATATGTTATCTTTGTATTAAGAACCTACAAAAAAACGGATGGGAATGTGAGAAAGCATGGATAACTTTTGAACATCTATTTGATATAGGGACCTACATTTTTAATATAGAGACCTACATTTCATATAGGACACACCTATTATATATATAAGGCTGCCCCACATCTGTTTTTGGGCAGACCTAAGTCAGAATAAGATTATTATCAAATATAAAATAACTAATGAGAAAAGGAAAGATTCTACCAGTAAGTGTTTTCCTATCTTGCTGCTCTTTGACCGCTTTTGCCAGCAGTCATGTCACTTCGGCTGACAACTTTGGCAAGAACGTAGTCGTTGCTGCAACTAAGGCAAATACCGCTAAGGTATTAGGAACACAGCAATCAAGTGGTGACGTGAAGGTTACCGGAACTATCGTAGACAATGCTGGCGACCCAGTTATCGGTGCTACTATCCGCGTGAAGGATTCGCAGCATGGTACGACCACCGACCTCGATGGTAAGTTTGAGATTATGACACATAAGGGTGCTACGCTTATTGTCAGCTATATCGGTATGAATACTGAGGAGGTGAAGGTAAGTGGTGATGCACCATTGAACATCACTTTGAAGGCTGAGGCTCATCAGATTGAGGAAGTTGTGGTAACCGCTTTGGGTATCAAGCGTTCAGAGAAGGCGTTGAGCTATAACGTTCAGAAGGTAGGCGGTGAGAACCTTACAACGGTTAAGAACCCTAACTTCATGAATTCACTCTCTGGTAAGGTAGCCGGTGTGAACATCAATGCTTCTTCTGCTGGTATGGGTGGTGCAGCCCGCGTTGTGATGCGTGGTCCTAAGTCAATTACCCGTAGCAATCAGGCTTTGTATGTAATCGACGGTGTGCCAATCAACAACACCAGTCAGGGTGAGATTTCAGGTGGTGCGTTCAGTTCACAGCCGGGTTCAGAAGGTATTGCCGATATCAACCCAGAGGATATCGAGTCAATCAGCGTCCTCAGTGGTCCTGCTGCTGCTGCCCTCTACGGTTCAGCTGCTGCGCAGGGTGTCATCATGATTACCACGAAGAAGGGTAAGGAGGGTAAGGTAAGTGTGACTGTAAGTAACAGTACACAGTTTGCTAACCCATTCGTCATGCCAGAGTTCCAGAACTCTTACGTAAACCGTGCAGGCGACGTGAAGTCATGGGGCGCAAAGACTCCATCAGTCTATGGTAACTATGAGCCAAAGGACTTCTTCAATACAGGTACGAACGTTCAGAACAACGTTGCTCTGACTGCAGGTACTGACAAGAACCAGACCTATATCTCAGTAGGTACGACGAATGCAAAGGGTATCATTCCTAATAACAGCTACGACCGTTATAACTTTGCATTCCGCAATACAACAACGTTCTTGCACGACAAGATGACCTTCGACTTCAACTTCAATTACATCAAGGAGCATGATAAGAACTTGACAGCTCAGGGTCAGTACTTCAACCCATTGACCGCTGTTTATCTCTTCCCACGTGGTGAGAGCTTCGACGCTGTTCGTACATACGAGCTTTACGATGTGACAAGAGGAATTAATGTTCAGAACTGGAACTTCGGTGATGCGTTGAGTATGCAGAACCCATATTGGGTAGCCAACCGTATGGTTCGTTCAAACAACCGTAGCCGTTACATGATCAGTGCAAGTCTTAAGTATAAGATTTTCGACTGGATGGACGTTGTGGGTCGTTTGCGTTGGGACGATGCAGGTACAAAGCAGGAAGACAAGCGTTACGCTTCAACAACCAACCTCTTTGCTCACTCAAAGTATGGTTTCTATGGTTATGACAAGGTGAATGACCGTTCACTCTATGGCGACTTGATGTTCAATATCAACAAGACATTGAATGACTTCTCAGTATCAGCCAACCTCGGTGGTTCATTCACACGTAACAAGTATAATGTAACAGGTTTCCAAGGCGGTTTGAAGGCACCTTCTAACTTGTTCACTCCAAACGCAATCGATTACGGTTCAGCAACCGCTGACAACCGTCCAATCTTCACAGACCATGCACACAAGATTAACTCACTCTTCGCTAACGTAGAGTTGGGCTGGCGCAGTATGCTGTTTATGACTGTAACAGGTCGTAACGATTGGGACTCAGCTTTGGACGGTACCGACAATGTATCCTTCTTCTATCCATCAGTGGGTATGTCAGCAGTTATCTCTCAGATGGCTACACTTCCATCATGGATTAGCTACATGAAGGTGCGTGGTTCATGGGCATCAGTAGGTTCTGCGATCTCTCCAAACATCACCTCGCCATGGCGTTATCAGTATAACCCAGCGTCAGGTACTTATAGCACCGTAACTTATAAGTTCCCATCAAACTTCCGTCCAGAGCGTACGAACTCTTGGGAGGCAGGTTTGACTTCTCGTTTCTTCAATAATGCACTTACTTTGGATGTTACAGTTTATCAGTCTAACACCCGCAACCAGACCTTCCTTCGTCCTATCACAGGTAGCCAGGGATTCTCTTCTGAGTATGTACAGACTGGTAACGTAAGAAACCGTGGTATTGAGCTTGCATTGGGTTACAGCCATACATGGGGCAACTTCGCATGGAATACTAACTTCACCTACAGTGCTAACCGCAACAAGATTGTTGAGTTGCTCGACGATCCTAACGAGGTTATCAACCAAGGTGGTTTGAATGGTGCTAACATCATCCTTAAGAAGGGCGGTACGATGGGCGACCTCTATATGACCAGCGACTTCAAGCGTGACGCAGAAGGCAATATTGCTATTAAGGATGGTAACGTATCACAGGTGAACCTTACCAACCCATCTTATCGTGGTTCAGTACTTCCAAAGGGTAACATCGGTTTCTCTAACGACTTCTCTTGGAAGGGCTTTAACTTCGGATTCGTTGTAACTGCACGTTTCGGTGGTATCGTAATGTCACAGACACAGGCGTTGATGGATGCTTACGGTGTATCAAAGGCATCTGCTGATGCACGCGACAAGGGCGGTATCGCAGTAAACAATGGTTTGGTATCAGCTGAAAACTACTATGCCGTAGTAGGTGGTGAGAACCCAATCTGGTCAGAGTATATCTACAGTGCAACCAACGCACGTATCCAAGAGGCACACCTCGCTTATACTTTCCCACGTCGAATGTTGGGTGGTATGGAGCTGACACTCGGTTTGACAGCTAATAACCTCCTCATGCTTTACAACAAGGCACCATTCGATCCAGAGGCAACAGCATCAACAGGTACCTACTATCAGGGCTTCGACTACCTCATGCAGCCAAGCCTTCGCACACTTGGTTTCAACGTGAAGCTGAAATTCTAAACATTTAACCACTCATTTAATCGAAATATAAATGAAAAAGATTAATATATATAAGGCGGTCACAGCTTGTACATTCGCAAGTGTGATGCTATGCTCAATGTCGTCTTGTACAGACGGATTCCAAGAGGCAAACCGTCCTGGAACGGGTGCTTCTCTCGAAGACTTGTCGCGCGACAACTATCAAACCTCTTCTTTCCTCGTACAGATGGAGAACGAGGCTTTCCCTGAGCAGGAGAATGCTTACCAGATGAACGAAGACCTTATCGGTAACTACTTGGGCCGTTACATGACCTATGCTAACAATGGTTTTGCTGAGAAGAACTTTGCTCGTCTAAATGCTCCTAATGGTTGGGTACGCTATCCGTTTAAGGATTCTATGACAAAGACGGTGTCTGCTTTCAAGGCAATTGACAACGTGACAAAGGGCGAAGGACCAGTTTATGCTTGGGCATTGATTCTCCGTGCACAATCGTTCATGCGTCTTACAGATATGTACGGACCACTTCCTATCGGTGCTGATGCTACTGACGGTAATGCTTACTCTTCTCAAGAGGATGTTTACAAGAGCCTTATCGCTGACCTCAACAAGGCTACAGACGTCATCAAACCATTGGTTGCTTCTAACCCTAATGTTACTATTGCTGAAGAGTTAGACAAGGTTTATCAGGGTAAGATGGCTAAATGGTTGAAGTATGCGAACTCTTTGAAGCTTCGTATTGCTATCCGCATCCGTTATGTTGAGCCAACATTGGCAAAGCAGTTGGGCGAACAGGCAGTACAGGACGGTGTCATCACAAGCAATGACGACAACTGCGCTATTGCTTATACACCAAACGGACAGTATAAGACATCTGTAGAGTGGGGTGATAGCCGTGCTTGTGCCGACCTTGAGAGCTTCCTCACAGGTTACAACGACCCACGTCTGACGAAGTTCTTTACCCCAGTAGAGGGTGGTATTCGTCCAGTAATCGGTTGTCGTGCCGCTGCGAAGATTGGTAATAAGACCACAGCAGGTAAGGCTTACTCAGCTGCAAACATCAAGATAGACAGCAAGGGCGTATGGCTCACAGCCTCTGAGATGGCTTTCTGTCGTGCAGAAGGTGCGTTGGCAGGCTGGAGTAATATGGGCGGAAGTGCTAAGGACCTCTATGAAGAAGGTGTGAAACTCTCCTTCGAGCAGTGGGGTGCAGGTTCTGCAACAGCCTACTTGGCTGATAACACATCAACCGAGAAGAATTATGTTGACCCAATCAGCGAGTACGGTGGAGATGTTAGTGCGGTTAGTACAATCACTATCAAGTGGGACGACTCAGCTACTGACGAGCAGAAGATGGAGCGTCTGATTACTCAGAAGTGGATTGCAATGTTCCCTAACGGACAGGAAGGCTGGAGCGAAATCCGTCGTACAGGCTATCCAAAGGTGTTCCCTTTAGCACAGTCAACAGACTATAGCATCCAGGTTGCTAACCGTATCCCATTTGATATTGATGAGGCTACCAATAACAAGGCAAACTATATTAAGGCTGTACAGCTGTTAAAGGGTAATGACGACTATGCAACCAAGATGTGGTGGCAGCGTTAAACGATATCTATCATACAATAAACATTCGATAAAAAATGAAGAATTTAATAAAGATATTCTTGCTTTCAGCCTGCGCTGCAACGGCTTTCACTGCCTGCAGCGACTGGACTGAGACAGAGGCAAAGGACGGAGCTGACCTTACTCACACAAATAAGTCTGAGGCTTACTATGCTCAACTTCGCGACTATAAGAAGACTGACCACTCTGTAGCTTTCGGTTGGTTCGGTAACTGGACGGGTACTGGTGTTACACATGAGAACTCTTTGGCAGGTCTTCCTGACAGTACTGACTTCGTTTCTCTTTGGGGAAACTGGAAGAATCCGACCGAAGCAATGCTTAAGGATCTCCGCTTTGTTCAGAAGACAAAGGGTACAAAGGTGCTTATCAGTTGCCTTGTATTTGACATTGGTGACCAGATTACTCCAACAAACACAGACAAAAACCTCACATGGAAAGAGTGGCGTCATAAGTTCTGGGGCTGGGGTAGTGATGAGGCTTCACAGATTGCAGCTACTGAGAAGTATGCAAATGCTATCTGCGACACTATCGCCAAGTATGGTTATGATGGTTTCGACCTCGATGCTGAGCCTTCATATGCTCAGCCTTTCCAGACCGATAAGGAGCTTTGGCAGAACGCTAAGGTGATGGAGGCTTTCGTAAAGACAATGGGCAAGCGCATCGGTCCTAAGTCTGGTACTGATAAGATGTTCGTTATCGACGGTGAGCCTGACGCTATGGCTGCTCAGTATGGCGAATACTTCAATTACTTCATCCTTCAGGCTTATAACTCTTCTGGTAACAGTGATCTGAACAGTCGTTTTACTGCTCAGGCTACTCACTTCCAGCAGTATCTCACACCAGAGCAGGTGGCTAATAAGCTCATCGTCTGCGAGAACTTTGAGAACTATGCTGGTAAGGGTGGTGTAAGCTTCCGCTTAGACAATGGTCAGACCCTTCCTTCTCTCTTAGGTATGGCTTACTGGAACCCTGTTTACAATGGCGTAACCTATCGTAAGGGTGGTGTAGGAACCTATCACATGGAGTACGAGTATACAGTATCTGGACAGACAGGCAACTATCCTTTCTTGCGCAAGGCTATCCAGATTATGAATCCATCAATCCAATAATCAAGACATTCAAATTATGAAATACAATATTTCTAAGCTTTTCATCGGAGCCGTAGCTATGGCTTCTCTGACAATGCTGGCTTCTTGTGAGAATGCTGAATATTCGCCTCTTTCTAATCAGGCGTATATCGCACAGACCAATACTAATGGTAACTCAAGTCAGAATATTACTATCGGTACGTCGGCTGTCACTTCTTCTGTGAACGTGCGTCTCTCTGACCTTGCTACACAGGACTACACCTTCGAGGTGGTAAGTGATACAACGGCACTCGCTGAATACAATCAGCGTAACGAGACTTCTTACAAGCCATTGCCTGCAAGTCTTTACTCACTCTCTTCTAACGAGGTGAAGATTGAGAAGGGTAAGTCGGTTTCTTCTGATGTGACACTCACGATCAACCCATTGACACAGGCACTGAAGGATAGCGGTCAGAAGTATGCTGTTGCCCTCCGTCTGAAGAGTAAAGATGGCAAGTATGACGTCCTGAACTCTGGTAGTTCAATGGTTTACATCCTCGATCAGGTTGTTTATCAGGCTGTGCCAATCGTTAACGCTACACATAACATCCACTTCTCAATGCGTCAGACCTATGACCTTTCACAGTGGACTGTCGAGATGAACGTGAACATCAGCAAGCTCGGTAAGGCTCTTGGCGAACTTAACAACCAGACACTCTTCGGTGCATGGGGTAACGATGGTGGCGAGATTTATACTCGTTTCGGTGATGCTCCTATCGAGGGTAACCGTCTGCAGATTAAGACGCAGGGTACGCAGATGAACAGTAAGCAGCTCTTTAACGAGAACCAGTGGTATCACCTCGCATTCGTTTGCACAGGTACAAAACTCTACCTCTATGTAAATGGTGCGCTTGATAACTCTATGGACCTCCCTGGTAAGGCTACTAACCTCAGCAACCGCTTCAACTTCGGTAACACTGATTACCTAAAGGCAAACGTGAAGGTGAGCGAGTTACGCTTCTGGACCGTGGCTCGTACACAGGCTCAGATTGCTAACAATATGTACGCTTGCGATGCTAAGAGCACCGGCTTGGAGGCATATTGGAAGCTCAACGAGGGTCAGGGCGATACCTTCAAGGATGCAACAGACCACGGCAACACCGGTAAGTGTGTAGCTGTTCCAACCTGGGAGCAGAACGTAAGAATCGATGGTAAATAAGTCAAAAGGAAACTCAAATATGAAAATAAACGTATTCAAGTCAGTGCTGGCAGCCTCTTTGGTTGCTGCCACACTGGCATCTTGTCAGAGCGAGCCAGAAGTTGGTAGCACGCTCTACCCAACTGCAGAAGAGAACTACTCTGCAAAGGCTTACCTCTATACTGGTACCAGTGACGGCAACAAGTTGTTGCTCGCTGGTGAGAAGTCTGCATCAGCTGTTACCTTGGCTGGCGATAGCGCAAAGTTCTATGTTCGTCTTTCTTCTCCAGCAGAGAAGGATGTAACAGTAACATTGGCTGCTACATCTGATGGTGTTGAGGCAAATAGTAGCGAAGAGGTGATGAGCACTGACGCTATCAGCCTTAGCAAGACATCTGTAACCTTCACTAAGGGTCAGCAGGTATCTGAACCAATCGTCGTTAAGTTGGTGAATGGCGATGCCCTCAAGAACTTGGCTATGTTGAAGAACGGCGTTACATCTGTTGTTATCAAGAGTGTTGACGGCGCTGAAACAGCAAAGACAAGCACGAAGGTAGCAGTAGCAACCAACTTCTCTTTCGACAACATCAATGCTTCTGGTACCCTCGATACCGACAAGCAGGTTGCTCTGACCGACTACACAATGTCAACATCTCTCAATAATTCAAATGCAACAAAGTTGAATGATGGTGATAACAATACTTATGTGTACTCATATACCTATTATGAGCCAGACTTCACAATGACATTCAATAAAGCGAAGACATTGTCGGGTATTGGTATCCTCTGTAACTACACGAGCTATGGATATGGTGTGAAGAAGGTAGCTGTATCTACCAGCTTAGACGGTAAGACATGGATAAAGATGGGTACCGCTACCACAGCAACTCAGTATGATGACGAAACCCCATTCCCAATCGTCTTCAACACGCCAGTAACATGTAAGTATGTTAAGTTGACAATTCTCGAAAGCTTTGACACAAGCGAGTATCCTCGTTTCTTGATTGGCGAGATTGGCGCTTACGAATAATCCTTAACCTATGTGCGTTCATTGTAGCGCACTCCCCCCTCAGCCCCCGAAGTATCCCTTACTTTGGGGGCTTTTTTTAGGTTCTTCCGAAATATGGAGTGATAAATTAAGCCTACTACATATAAAAGGCACACAGAGAGGGGGAGAACACGGAGGTGAAAGCATAAAGACAATATCACGGAGGTGCCGAAGGCACAAAGAGCGACAGAGGCGTAGTGTACGTGTTGCTGATAGCTTTGGTAAAAAACGTTTTAAGAAATCTTGCAAACCAATGCTTTGGAATGAAGTAGACAAAAACATTAATAAAACTCGCAAATATCCTCTGTTCCTCCATGCACCATTGGTGCCTCTGTGCCTAACGATTTCTACTATATAAAACCTCTGTGCTCTCCATTTCTCTGTGTGACCTATCTTCAAAGTTCTAATCTCAAACGGTGTCACTCCAAATTGCTGAAGAACTTTTTTATGTAAAATACACCTATCAAAGGGTCTGATTTTTCTTTACAAATAACGCAATGAAAACAACAAAAACGGAATAGGGGTATGCACTTTTAAGAGCTGCTATAAGTGTTTTACTGTCAAACAGTTGTAAAATTCTATTCTGAAAGGTGCTTAGTAGGCTTTCAAAAGGGCGTTAGTTAGGACCTTAAAGGGCATCTTTTGCAAGCCAAGTGGGCATTAATTCGAACGTAATTTGTGCCCTTTACAAAAACTGATTGTGAAAAAATTAGACAAAAAGGTGAGCCTTCCATAAGGCGGGAAGTAATCACCGAGCCCCCTGTAAAAACATTTGTTTATTGTGTACATTTTGTCTTAGTGTGTCTGTTCTTTAACTTGCAATTCGTGTCATTTGTAGTTCTTTCAATCTAAATGTGTTTATTCTGTTTAAAACTTGATTATTCTGTCTTCTTCGATTGATCAAATGAATATTCTGTCTTTCTGACACTCAGTTTATAAAATATGAATATCTTCCACAGGTAATAGATGCTGATATTCTTAAGACGGATAAACGCTCTTTGCAAGAGCAATTGGCAGCAATCCATCTTTATGACATAGTTCATGACTGTCCTACGAATGCAGCCATTGTGCTTTTTGGGATAAATGCCTCTTTCTTTCTTCATGGCTGTTATGTTCAGTATGTGCATTTCGCAGGAGAAGATACAGGAAGCGAAATTCTTAACGAAAGGCAGATGCGGGGAAGTCTATGTTCGATACTACCTAAGTTGGAGAGTTTTGTAAAAGATGCTATTGTCACTTCACGTCCAATGCCTGTGAGTATGCTACGAGAACAGATTGTGTTTAACTACCCAGAACTCGCACTTAGAGAGCTACTGATGAATGCTTGTATGCATCGTGATTATCAATCAAATATGCCTATAAGAATTTATCAATTTAGCAATCGTATAGAGATTCTCAATGCTGGAGGCTTATATGGGGAGGCTCGTCCAGAAAACTTCCCTACAGTAAATGATTATCGTAATCCTATTATTGCAGAGGCTATGCGTGGTATGAAGTATGTTAATATGTTTAACCGTGGTATTCAGCGTGTTAAAAATATGCTAAGGGAGAATGGAAATCCAGACCCCATCTTCAATGTCGGTAAAGTAACTGCTTTCGAGGTGACAATACAGCCATCTTTGTCACTTAACTTAGTCACTGATGGAGAAAAAGTGACTAAGTCTGTGACTAAGTCGGCAGAGGTAATGAATGAGGTTATTGCCTTATGCCAACAGCCTAAAAGTCTTACTGAAATTATAACCCATTTGGGACTAAAACATCGTAACAATGCTAAAAGTCGCTATATTGACCCATTGATAAAAGGTGGATTTCTTGAGATGACAATACCTGATAAACCCAATAGTAGGAATCAGAAGTATATAAGTGTATTATCTTAGTCACTTAACTTAGTCACTGAAGGAAAAAATGACTAAGTCAGTTGAGATCTTAGAAAGCCCACTTAGCTTAATCTGCCCCCCTTAGTGAGAGTCAAAATGTAAATACTGTTTTCGAATTTCTTTTCAGGTAGACAAGTGAACAAGTTGCTTGTGAAGTAGACATGGTAACATGGTTGACAAGTAGACAAGTAGACAAGTAGACAAGTAGACAAGTGAACAAGTTGCTTGTGAAGTAGACATGGTAACATGAGAACAAATTTCTTCTTTATTACAAGTAACTTGTCTAACTCCTCCACTTACCTTGTTACTCTGTCTTTTTCGCAAGCAACTTGTTTACTTGTCTACTCGTTCACTTGTCCACTTATTATGTTACTTTGTCTTTGATACAAGCAACTTGTTCACTCGTCTACTTACTATGTTACTCTGTCTTTTTCGCAAGCAACTTGTTTACTCGTTCACTCGTCTACTCGTTCACTTGTCCACTAACTGTTTATAAATGTTAAATATTAAAGTTAACATAAGTATTATTAGCATTTGAGTTGTTTGGAGTATAGGTGTCATTAGACCAATCTTAAAGAAGGAATACGAAGAAAGGTGTAAATGACTGTTTGTTAACGAGTTGTGGAAAGAGGGATGTAAAGCCTTCGACCACAGCAAGACAGTTATAGCCTAAAAACCTAAGTAAAGCGAACAAGAAGTCCCAAATAACCTATGCCTTACTATATAATAAGGTGTAACAAGATGGAATATTGACAATACCTAAAATCAATTGAAACAAAATTAGGAAAATAAATAAATAAAAGTTTAAAACCTAAACCTGATGAGAATCTTTAAAGAATCAAAGCAGAAGCATCTGTACTTCTCGGCTGCCTTTGCTCTATCATTAGCATTGGCACCAACAGGTGTCTACGCGGGTACAAACACCAGCACTGCAGTACAGGCAGTACAGCAGAATGGTAATCACAAAGTGACCGGTCGTGTCGTTGACTCAACCGGCGAACCGCTCATTGGTGCTACTATCCTTGTTGAGGGTACCACTAATGGCACAGTAACGGATATTGATGGTAACTATACCCTCAATACCCCTGCAAACGCGAAGCTCGTCTTCTCTTACATCGGTTATGCTGCACAGACCATCCCTGTTGGTGGTAAGGGTACGATCGACGTGACATTGAAGGAAGAGGCAAACACCATGAACGAGGTAGTTGTTACCGCCATGGGTATTATGCGTAAGGAAAAGTCTCTCACCTATGCAACACAGCAGGTGAAGGCAGAGGACCTCATGAAGGTGCAGGATCCTAACGCTGCTAACTCACTCGAAGGTAAGGTAGCTGGTATCACTATTACGCCAAGTGCTGGTGGTGCTGGTGGTGCTTCAAAGATTGTTCTTCGTGGTAACCGTTCTATCCTCGGTAACAGTTCTCCACTCATCGTTGTTGACGGTGTACCAATGAGTAATGGTATTCGTGGTCAGCAGGGTATGGGCGCAGAGGGTTTCGGCTCAACTGGAACTTCTGAGGGTTCTGACCCATTGTCATTGATCAACCCAGACGATATCGAGTCAATCAATGTCCTCAAGGGTGCTAATGCTGCTGCGCTTTACGGTTCACGTGCAGCCAATGGTGTTGTGATGATTACCACCAAGCGTGGTCGTGAAGGAAAGGTTGATATTAACGTAACCTCAAACATCACTTTCGATTCTCCATTGTTGACACCAAAGATTCAGAAGACTTATGGTGCAGCTTACGACAAGACAACAGGTGCATTGTCATTGAACAACTGGGGCGGTAAGCTCGCAGACCGTGCAGACAACGACCTCGTAGTACGCACTCCATTGGATGAGCGTTGGGTAGGTTATCCAGAGGAGCAGATTGGTACAGACGCAAGTGGCAATCCAATCATGGCACGTCGTCATAATGTTTATCTCCGCAATCGTGCAGGTAATGATGTAGACAACTTCTTCCGTACGGGTGTTACAACAAATAACTCAATCTCACTTTCTGGTGGTACAGAGATAGCACGTACCTATGTGTCAGTGGCAAACAGCCATGCAACAGGTATGATGCGTAACAACTCATACAACCGTAACTCTATCAGCTTCCGTCAGACTTATAACTTCTTCAAGCGTTTGCATATTGATGCATCGATGAACTATACAGAGTCAAAGACAAAGAATCGTCCTGGTGGTGGTACGGTGGGTAACCCTCTCTACCATCTCTATACCGCACCTCAGAATATTGATATGGATTACTATCGTGACCATTACATGAATGCTGAGGGTAAGTGGTTGTCAAATCCAGGTTCATATTACAAGCTCAATGGTTCAAACTTCGCTTGGGCAGCTGGTCAGCGCACAACTCTGACTGGTCCACAGCAGGAGTGGGCATACCTCTCTCATCCTAACAACAACCCATATTGGTTGATCAATTCGGGTAACAGTCAGCAGAAGGAGAGCCGCCTCTTTGGTACCTTGCAAGCAAATGTTGACATCTATGATGGTTTGACCTTCCAGGCACGTGTCAACTACAGCCAGATTCGTTTCAAGAATCATGCAACTCGCTTTGCTACCACCTTCCTCCCTGCATCTATGGAAGACTACGGTCGTCTTTGGGATTCAGACGAGAAGACAACAGAGTTCTATACCGACTACCTCTTGTCATATAACAAGACCTTTGGTGACTACTCAGTATCAGCAACAGCAGGTTATGTAGGTCATACTATCAAGGGCGAGTCAAAGGGAACAGACGCCGTTGCAACTTACTACGACCGTCTTATGCGTAAGCTCCCAACAATGGTTAACTACTTCGAGACCAGCGCAGGTGGCTATGGCGTAACAAGCACTTCAAAGAGTTCAAACTGGGATCGTTCATACCTCTTCACAGCACAGTTAGGTTGGAAAGAAACCGTTTACTTCGATGCTTCTTATCGTCGCGACTGGTATCGTCCATTCCGTTACTTCAAGGAGTTGGGTAAGATAGATACCGATAACTACGGTTACTTCGGTGTTGGTGCCAATGCTATCGTAAGTCAGTTGGTGAAGTTGCCAGACTGGTTTAACTTCTTGAAATATCGTGTTTCTTACTCATCAGTAGGTAACTCTATCCCTAATAAGGCATACGGTGCGATGAGCCGCAACCTCCAGACAGGTGCATTGTCAGGTAACAAGTTGCTCGACTTCTCACCAGTACCAGAGGAGACAGGTTCATTCGAGACAGGTATCGAGTCATTGTTCTTGAACAACCGTTTGAGCTTCGACTTCACCTTCTATAACACTATCGTTCGTCACCTCTATATGGAGCTTGGCTCATTGGGTGGTAACACCGAGTTGCTGAACTCTGCAAAGGTACGTAACACTGGTTTCGAGACAACTGTTGGCTACGACTTCAAGTTCGGTAAGGACCTCCGTTGGCGTACATCTTATAACCTCTCATACAACGACAACAAGATTCTTGAGACAGGTTATGATAAGGACGGAACATCACGTAAGTATCAGCAGACTGTAGGTGAGGCAAAGGTAATCTACCAGAAAGGTGGTGCTATTGGTGACATCTATGCAGGCGACTTCATGCGCGATGCAAATGGTCATATCGTATTGACAGCTAAGGGTGAGCCAACATTCGACAAGACAGGTTCAAACGACCGCTTCCTCGGTAACATGAACTCTAAGTGGCAGATGGGTTGGACCAATACCTTTAACTATAAGGAGTTCCAGCTTTCATTCCTCATCAACGGTCGTATTGGTGGTAAGGTACTCTCATTGACAGAGTCATATCTCGACTATATCGGTGCTTCAGAGCGTACAGAGGCAGCTCGTCTCAGCGCAGAGCGTAACAACATCGTTGCAACCAACTATGGTAACGTACCAGGTATGGAACTCAATGATGGTAGCGGTCGCATCGTTCCTATCCAGTCATATTATCAGGCATTGGGCGCATCAAGCAACCCATCAACCTATCTCTACAACGGAACAAACTTCCGTCTTCGTGAGCTTTCATTGGGTTACACCTTCCGTGACCTCTTTGGTATGAATCGTAACTTGACCCTCTCATTCATCGCTCGTAACCTGTTCTTCATCTATAAGGATGCACCAACAGACCCAGACGTATCTCTGTCTACACAGAATGGTCTCGGCGCATTTGAGAGCTTCAACATGCCATCTTCACGTTCATTCGGTTTCTCTTTGAAGGCTAACTTCTAAGAGAAAAGGAGTGAGAAAGGAGTGAAGAGCGTGAAAGGGAGTGAGAAACAAATATAATGTTTGACGTCTTGCTCCCCACGTAACAAAACCGTTACTACACATCTTTAGCTCCGAATAAGCTTAAACAATACAATAATATTCAAAAGATAAACAACAATGAAAAGTAAACATATAATCGTACTCATGGCGATGGCATTGCCAACACTGGGTCTACAGTCATGCCTTGACTATGACAACCCTGGTGATGAGTTCAACTCAACAACCAAAAATGTTGAGAAGGTGACAAGCCGTGGTGACGTGGATAAGATTCCTTTCCGTCAGGCTACAGATGCTGCAGCAGCAGATGAGGCACTCAATGCAATGCAAGACTTGCTCGATGCTGGTGTTGGTGGACAGTTCTCTATGCGTGGTGGTAAGAACGGTGAGAACCCTGGTCCACATGCTTATCAGTATCAGTATTCTCTTGGTGTTGACAACTATGCTGAGTACACGGTTGTTCCTCATACTTTCTTCCAGTATTCAAAAATTCGTTTGGCATCGTCATATGCTATCGACCAGAAGTGCTATGGTGGTGCATGGGGTTCATTCACAGAGATGAAAACCTCACTTGTACCTATCTTGAATAATGAGAAGGTAAATGCTGTTCCAGAGTTGAAGGCAGCTTATTTGACCCTCTTCAACCAGCAGGCTGTTGAGGTAGCTGACGTTTATGGTCCAATGCCTTACCGTGAGTTGAAGACTAACTTACAGGTAGGTCCTTATACTTATAACAAGGTTGAGGATGTGTACAACGATGCTGTTGCCAACCTCGACACAGCCATTGCTTGTTTCCACTACTTCGATCAGAAGCCAGCTGCCTACAAGCAGAAGATTAAGAGTGCGTTTGTTGACCGTTTCGTTGTCATGACCGATGGTGGTGCTGCTGACGGAACGTTGAAGGCATGGGCACGTTATGCCAACTCATTGAAGTTGCGTATCGCTATGCACATGGTAAAGAGCGATCCTGTTCGTGCACAGAAATTGGCTGAAGAGGCTGTTGCTGATGGCGTTATTGAGAACGAGGCACAGAGCGTTTCTATCCGTCCAGGTGTGATGGGCTTTAGTCATCCATTGCCAGGCGTTGAGAGTTGGGGTGATGCTCGTATGAGTGCAACAATGGAAATCACATTGAAGACCTTCAATCACCCTTGGTTGAAATACCTCTTTAAGAAGAACGATAACGTTATTAAGAACAATAAGACAGGCGAGACAACACCTGCTGACAGCCGTATCTGTGGTATCCGTACCGGTACACATCCAGGTGAAGGTCAGGGATATGATGAGAACCAGTACATCGCATTCAGTAAGCTGAACGAGCAGTACTTCAACTCTGCACCACTTTATTTGATGAAGTATGCTGAGGTTTGTTTCCTCCGTGCAGAGGGTGCACTCCGTGGTTGGAACATGGGTGGTTCGGCTCAGCACTTCTATGAGGAGGGTATCCGTCATGGTAACTGTGAGGATCCTGAGATGAAGTCTATGGACGGTGAGGGTCCTAACGGACAGCAGAATGTAAACTGGTATGACTCTTGGATTGACACCTACATGGCACAGGAGAACCCAGTAGCTTATGTTTATAAGGATCCAACAGGTGACACACCAGACGCTGCTTCACCAATTCATGTTGGTGTAAAGTGGAACGACAGCGACTCACAAGAGACAAAACTCGAGAAGATTATCACTCAGAAGTACCTCGCTACTTATCCTAATGGCTTCGAGGCATGGGTTGACCTCCGTCGTACAGGCTTCCCACGTATGTTGTCAGTATTGAACATCGATGAGGCTGATGGTAGTTTAGTTCCTGGTGATATCATGCGTCGTCTGCCATTCCCTGGCACAAGCGACATCGCAACAAAGCAGGATGTTGACAATACTGGTATCCCAGCATTGGGCGGTCCAGACAAGATGGCAACTCGTCTCTTCTGGGATAAGACCACTTCAAACTTCTAATTGATTCAAAGTATTGAAACAATAGCCCAGTAGGGTGGTATAAACGTCACTCTACTGGGATATAAATCTATCAATTACTAATTACAAAACCTAAATCATATGAATAAAAAATCTACTCTTAGTGCATGGATTATCGCAGCTATGATGGCTATGGCTCCTGTCGGTGTGACTGCACAAACATATTCTTCAACAGCTTCAACACAGGTGTTCGATCTGTCAAAGTTGGGCGATCAGACCCTTCTTGAGCATTTTGCAGAACTTCTTGATAACGGCAAGAAATATCCTACTGATGCCGACCTTACTGCATGGGGCATCAAAGACGAGGTAGAGTTTATCCGCTCACACGTCAGAAAGCGTGCTATTGAGTCACGTGCTGACCGTCTTCTCCAAGATACTTACGAGAATCGTAACCTCTTTATGAATATCCCTGGTGGTGCTGGAAAGAACCTCGGTGGCTATCCTTCAAAGACATTTGCTAACGATAACTTCTCAATGTGGAACTATACCAACCTGTTTGGTGCCTGGAACTACGGACTTTTCCAAGCACCAGGTTCATGGGCTGATGCTGCTCACCGCAATGGTACAAGCATCTTCGCTGGTATTAAGTTCTTCGATCATACAACGGGTGGAGCTGCTAACAGTTGGGCAAGCTTTATCATGACTCGTAATAGCGATGGTAGTTTCCGTTATACACACCCTATCATCAACTGCATGCGATTCCTTGGTTTCGATGGTATCAACTATAACTGGGAAAGCACTAACAAGTATCAAGATGCAGATAACATAGCCTTCCATAAGGAACTCTATAAGATTGCGAAGTCTGAAGGTTTTAACGACTTCAAGATTATGTATTACACAACGAGCTCAAGTCTGACATCATATAGCTCAAGATATATGTGGGGTCAAGATAAGGACAATCGTATCTGTGAGGTGATGTTGAATTACGACAACAGCGACTTCAGTTGGAACATGGGCAGTTCTGTAAAAGAGGCAGAACGCACTATGGGCTCAGCCGATGGTTTATACGCTGGTGTATGGATTGTAAGCATGGACAGACGATGGAATAGTCTTAACAACCAAGATGCTAAGCGTTGCGGTATTTGTCTGTGGGGTGAGCATGCAGAGAGTCGTTTCTGGAGTTATAACACTGGTGGCGACGCTATGTCTCGTATGTCTAACTATCAGGAGTATCTTGAACGTGCTTTCTCTGGTGGCAACCGTAATCCATTGTATCGTCCAGAGGTTAGCAATAGGGGTAATAATGTTGAGGCACAAGGTACCACACCTCCATTGGCAAGCTTCGCTGGTCTTGCTTCTTGGATTCCAGAGCGCACAGCTATCTCAGGCAACCTTCCTTTCGCTACCCACTTCAACACTGGTAATGGCGAACGCTATAACTATAAGGGTAAGAAGACTGCAGGCTCATGGTATAACATGAGTAGCCAAGATGTCGTGCCTACTTATCGTTGGATGGTTGTTAAGCCTGAGACTGAAGTAGCCAGCACAGACGTACAGCCTTCATTCACCAATGAGGATGCTTACACGGGTGGTGCAGCACTTCGCTTGAAGGGTGTTAACAATGCAACTGCTACAGACGTTGTTCTCTTCAAGACTAACCTCACTCCTTCTAAGGGTAAGGTAGTTGCTAAGGTGGCTATCAAGACTGGTAAAGAGGGCAATAACGACTCAAAACTTTCTCTCATCGTACGTGTGAATGGTGCTTGGAAGGCTTATGCTTTGGGTAACACCGAGAACGCAAACTGGACAGAGAAGAAGGTTGAGTTGAATGATATCACTGCTGGTCAGAAGATTGAGCGTATCGGTCTGCGTGTGAAAGATTCAGATGCTGACTATAATGTACTTGTTGGTAAGCTCGAACTCAACGACGACGTGACAGCAACACCTGCTAACGTGAAGGATTTGACCGTTCAGGTGAAGGAAGAAACAAAGAATTCTCTTTCTGTTAAGGCGGTATGGGGAATTGATAAGGACCCAGGTCAGAATCCAACCGTTTATAACGATGAGGCAAATATCGACCACTTCGAGATTCTCTATAAGAACGGTGAGAATGGTAAGGTGTCTGAGGTAGGACGTACATCACAGTGGGCTACACTCGTTCCTAACATCCAGTTCACAAGTGTTGACGACAAACCTTTCATCGGTGTTCGCTCAGTAAGTACTGACCTTAAGACTTACTCAAAGACACAGTGGATTGCTGTGCCACGTGCTCAGCAGTCTCAACTCCCAGAGGCACAGGAAGAGGGCTACGGAACAGTTGAACTCGACAATGCTGCTGCTGGTGCTGACGTAGCGAAGAGAATTCGTTATGTAAAGAAGTTCCAGACAGAGGGCGGTTCTAAGAATATCGATTACACTGCTGAGGGTCCTGCAGGTAACGAGACCAACTATGTGGATGCTACGAGTCAAGAGCTCGAAGTGGCACAGGGTGCGACTGTGAAAGTGAAGATTCAGGGCTACGAAGCAACTCAGATTAAGGACCAGAGCAATGACGACCTCCGCTATTGTATGGGTAAGGCTTGGATGGACTTCAATGGCGACAAGCAGTTCAACCCAGAGAATCTCTCTGACAATCCTAACGAGGGTGAGTGCGTTGTGTTCTTTGGTCAGGTTCGTAAGGGCGTTCCTGCACAGGTACAGCAGTTGAATGAGTACACCTTCCAGATTCCTTCAGATGCTAAGCCAGGTCAGAGCCGTCTCCGCCTTGTCTTCTGTGACGCATGGTTCCAGGGTGGTTTGACACCAACTGGTAAGTTCAATAAGGGCTTTGCTATCGACTTTAAGGTGACTATCACTGGTTCTAACGCTGCTCGTGGTGCTAAGGCTGACACCCATGATAAGGGTGTTGCTGACGAGCCAGAGTTGCTCGAGGGTGGTTCTACTAACATCATCTCTGCTAACGCTGGTGGTGCTTCACAGCTCACTGTTGTTGGCGGTAAGGTGGTATTCGAGAATGTTGAACGTGCATGGGTATTCTCTACTGACGGTCAGACTGTAAAGAGCTTGGTTAATCCAAAGTCTTTCAATACAAATGAGTTGCCAGCAGGTGTTTACCTCGTTAAGATGCAGAACAACAATGTTATCCGTACACAAAAGATTACGATTAAGTAATAGGTGATATAAAATGAGGTTATCTGACTTGATTCTATCGAGTCGGGTAGCCTTGTTTTGTTTGGTAGGTAAGCTTTCTGATAATAAGTATGTCCGATAAAACGTGGCTTTTGTTAGGGTAGTGCAACCCTCGTCTTATGAACAGTGGAATGTTCCTTTAGCATCTTTTTTAATGGTGCGGAGCATCCGCACAAGTGGTGTTAAGCCTTCGCACATGATGTGCTAAGCATGAATACGACGAATGGAAATGAGAGACGTGAGGCACAGTTGACATCTATAAAGCTATCGAAAGACAGGTAAAGTCTACTAAGCGGTACCAACGAAGGATACAGTTCTCGGACAACGTCTGTTCTCCTAACGAGTGGAGGCAGATCTAAACGGTAATAAGATTTATAATTATTCAATAACATTAAAACCCAAATCAATTATGAGAAGAATTAATTTACTTCTTTTTGGTTGCTGCCTAATTCCATCAACCTTGATGGCACAGGAACTTAAGAGCAACTACATTCAGTGGGGCTTTGACTCTCATCAGTTCCCAGGCAAACTGCAGAGCTGGTCAAAGTCGAATCCTAAAATCAATGATGATGATAACTTCTTCATCTCTCGTGTAAAACCAAAGGCTCGCTTCCGTTACGAAGGAACACAGGTTCGTACAGACCTTACAGAGACAAACGACAAGAAGCTCCTTGCTTGGTTGCCATGGAACGTGCCAAGTAAGAACGCCCTCCCTGATGGCGTCTTCGACTCTGAGGTGTTCTCAATGTGGCCATACGTTACACACTGGGGCGACTGGAGCTGTGGTTTAGGTCGTATTCCAGCAGCTTTGTTGGACGCAGCACATAAGAATGGTGTGCCTGTATCTTCTGTTGCTGGTATTCCTTGGGGTGGTCTCAAGGGCGACTGGAGAACAACTTTGAACAACCTCTCTACAGCAAATGTTCAGAATGCAGCTGACTTCATGAACTACTTCGGTTACGATGGTCTCGGCTATAACTCTGAGTTCTCTGACTATTTCGGTAGTGGTCGTTTGGTTCGTGCTCTTAAAGATTTCCATGTTAACCTCAATAAGGCAATCAAGCCTCACAACCCAATTTACGAGAATCTTTGGTATGATGGTACCAATGAGAAAGGTAATATTGCTTTCGACCAGGGTCTTAACGATAACAACAAGAACCTCTTTGGTGCAAAAGGCAGCGAGGCTGCTAACCTCTTCTTCAACTACAACTGGAACTCAGATTGGTTGTTGCAGGAGTCTGTAGATAAGGCTGCGGAAATTGAACGTAGCCCATTGGATCTCTACGCTGGTATTAATATGCAGGGTGGTGAGCCAAGAAGCGGTTCACGTTGGACTTTGTTGAAGAAGTATCCTATCTCTATCGGTCTTTGGGGTGCTCACTCACAGAACATGTTCTTTGAGAGCCGTGGTGAGAAGGGTAGTGACCCTGAGACACAGCAGCGCACTTATATGTTGCGTACTGAGCGTTGGTTCTCAAGCGGTTCACGTAATCCGGTTAACTCTCTCCAAATCAATAACAGCTTGAACTACAATGCTGATAACACAGACTTCGCTGGTATGTCAGCGATGATGACCGCACGTAGTTCTATGTCTTGGGACTTGACACAGGAGCCATTGATTACTTACTTCAACCTCGGTAACGGTAAGTTCTTCAACTATGGTGGTGTACGTCAGAACGATCGTCCATGGGCTAACGTAGGTGTACAGGACTACTTGCCAACATGGCGTTGGTGGTTTGCAAGCAAGTTGCTCGGTCGTACCGCTGCTGATGTTCCTGCAACTGGTCTTGATGCAGAGTTCGTATGGGACGATGCTTACATGGGTGGTTCTACTGTTCGTGTACATGGTTCTACTCCTAAGGAGTATCTCCACCTCTTCAAGACAAAGTATGCTTTGAAGACAGGCGACGTTATCACCTTCCGTTATAAGGTTAAGGGTGGTAAGGCTGATGCTTCTTTGGTATTCGCTACAGAAGATAATGTAAACGCAGAGAAGGCTTATCCAGTATTGGCTTCTACTGATGAGGCTGATGAGGATAAGTGGGTTGAGAAGACTATCACTGTTGGTGGCGACTTGAACGGTAAGACACTTGCACTCGTTGCGCTCAAGATGGAGAATGCTGCCGACTTGAATCTCTACCTCGGTGAGTTCTCAATCGTTCGTGGTAGCTTCGATGCTCCAGCACAGCCAATCGATGTAAAGACAACCTTGTTGCACGCTGCAAAGAATGGTGTTGATGCTAAGATTATCTTCAACATGCCTAACACTAAGGGTCAGGGCGAGCCTTGCTACAACACAGACGTGAAGACTTCTCTCTTCAAGCTCTGGGCTAAGCAGGAGGGTAAGGACCCAATCCTCATGGGTGTAACTACTTCATGGGCAGGTATGTTCTATTCTGTTCCTGTAGACCTTAAGGGTCAGGGCAAGGTGAAGTTCGGTGTATCTGCAGTATCTCTCGATATGAAGAAGGAGAGTGCTATCGCTTGGGGCGAGGATCACGAAATCTTCAATCGCTATGAATATAGCGACGAAATCAAGGCAGACAAGTCTGTTATCAAGCCAAACGAGGCTTTCACTATCGCTTATGTTGACCCACGTCACGAGGCAGGTAACTGGAAGATTGAGCAGAATGGCACAACTGTTGCAAGCAGCAACAATGCTAATGAAATCAAGGTTGAGAATGGTTTGAGCCAGACAGGCTTCTACGATCTCGTTCTTACAGGTGCAGTTAATGAAAATGGTGCACGCGTTAATAAGGAAGTAAGATACGCAAACTACATTCAGATTACTTCTGATGCAGTAGGTGCTGTTCCTCATATCAACAAGCTCACAGCTAACAACAGCGAGACTTCTATCGAGGTTCTTGCTAACAGCGAGGTAACAATGAAGTACGAAGGCAAGAAGGCTGATGGTTCTGGTTCAAGAGGTATCAAGACTCTCGAGAAGCCAGTAGGCGTTAAGGTTTCTGAGCTTGGCTTGACAAGTAACAATCAGGCATGGACACTCGCATTCTGGGTTAAGTTCAATGGCTTTACAGGTAATACTCAGATTATCGACATGCGTGACCCAGGTACAGGTTGGCCACAGAACAACTGGGGTACAATGTGGTCTACATACGATCCTAACACTGGTATCTACGAGTTGACACTCCGTGCTAAGAACGGCGGTGGCTCTCCAGAGTACAAGCAGCGTTGGAAGGTTGACTTCATCCCAGGTGCTTGGACACACTTCACTTTGGCTATGGATGGTAATGGTTCTGATACCAAGCCTATGCTCTATATCAATGGTAAGGAAGCTAAGGCACACAACTGGAGCTATGGCACTGAAGGTGAAGGTCTGAACTCTCAGAGATTCGCAAACAATGGTTGGTGGGCTGATAATGTTCTCGGTATCAGTCTTGGTCGTCACAGCACAGCAGCGATGAACGCTACTGTTGACGATGTTAAGTTCTTCAACAAGGCGCTCACAGCAGCAGAGGCTGCCCACACAATGATGTCTACCGATGCTAATGAGGCTGGTTTGAAGGCTTACTGGGACTTCGAGTCTGACGCTGCTTCTGACAATTACTTCGCAAGCAAGGTGGGTACTGCTAAGTTGGCTCACGGCGAGTTGAAGGTAGGTACTGGTGAGGGTGTAGCAAGTCTCGTACCAGACGCTCCAACTTACGATGCTGGTAGTCCATTCGTATCTGGTAACTATCAGGTGAAGACTACAGCAGAGTGGACTGCAAAGAAGGCTACTATCGTTTCACAGGATGGTACTGATATGGCTGGTACTGCTAAGTTGAAGTATGCTAAGGCAGGTGACTATGAGGTTACATTGACATTGAAGAACGCACATGGTTCTGACACTCGTACCTTCCAGGTAATCAAGGTAAAGGCTGATCCAACAGGTATCAACGGCACTGAGGCTGCTGACATGAAGGTTTACGCTATCGATCGTGATGTCCTCTTCGACGTTGAGACACCGGGTAACTACCTCGTTCAGGTATTCTCTACCAATGGTCAGATGGTAGCAAGCAAGGCTGTTTCAGTCAATGGTGCAGAGTCTGTACGTCTCCATCTTGGTGCTCAGGGCGTTTACGTTGTGAATGTCAAGAAGGACGGTAAGACCCTCCGTACAGTTAAGTTTATCTGTAAGTAAATAATTCTTTAAGTGCTGGAAGGAGCTAATCTCCTTCTGGCACTTTTTGTTTTATCCTTTTATCTATTAAGAACATCTAATCTTTAAACCCGAAAGCATAGTTAAATAGCATAATTGCTAAACAGAGACAAACCTTATATAGTTATATGCTTATAGCTGTATAAACCTAAAATTATTTATAAACTAAACATTTATTATTCATGAAAAGGATTACTTTATTTGCATCCTTGGCATTGGCAAGCTGCCTCACTGTGAGTGCACAGCGTACGCCAACACATCCATTGGACATCCAGGATGCTAAGTTTGAAAACCTGCCTAACTACCTTGAAGCGTGGTTGAAAGGTGAGATGAAGCAACCACAGGGCGTCAGTGAGATTGACGACCAGTTCTTTATCTCACGTGTTCGCCCACTCGACCGTATCAAGGATGGCGACTATCAGGTACGTCCAGAGGTGAAGCGCGACCGTAAGATGTGTCTTTGGACACCGCTTGACGACCCTACCTCTAAGTGGAAAGCCCTTCCTCGTTATTGCTTCGAGGGCGATAACTTCAGTCTGTGGTCATATATTGACATCCACGGAAACTGGACTTCACCTTGGATTCGTTCTACTGCAGGTCTGACTGACGTTGCTCATAAGAACGGTGTTAGCGTAGGCTGTGTGATGTCTATCGGCTATGGTGCATATGTTTATCTTAATCAATGGAGACCAGATACCTATAGTAAGACCCTTTATAAACTAACAAAGAAGGAGGGTGGAAAGTTCGTTTATGCTGCTCCATTGGTTCGCATGATGAAGTATTATGGTGTGAATGGTATCGGCTTTAACTCTGAGTTCCGTACTTCTTCTGATGTAATGGCAACGCTGACAGACTTCTTCGTAGCTTGCCATAAGGAAGCAGAGAAAATCAACTGGAAGTTTGAAGTACATTGGTATGATGGTACTGGTGATGACGGTAGTATTCATTTTGATGGTGGTTTGGGTAGTCATAACCAAAATATCTTTGGTGATAAGGACCACATTGCGACCGATATGCTCTTTGCTAACTACAACTGGGGACCAAGTCATCTGAGAGGTTCTGTAAGTACAGCACAGCGTTTAGGCCGTAGCAGCTTCGACTATTATGCAGGCTTTGATATTCAAGGTCGTGGCTTGAGACAGCCAAGTTGGAGCGCACTGTTGAATAACGATATCTCTATCGGCTTCTGGGGTGCTCACTCACAGAGTCTTATCCACCAGAGTGCAACAGACAATGGAACATCAGACATTGCCATTCAGAAGACTTATCTGAAGAAGCAGGAGCTTATGTTTAGTGGTGGTTATAACAACCCAGCCTTGTTGCCAGCTATCAATACTGATTGTAATTTGGCTAATGCAAGTTTGAAGAACTTCCACGGTCTTGCTACCTTCCTTTCTGCAAAGTCTACTATTCAGCAGGTTCCATTCGTTTCACGCTTTAACCTTGGTAATGGTTTGAGCTTCCGCAAGGATGGCAAGATTACATTCGACCACAAGTGGTATAACCTCAACACACAGGATTATATGCCTACATGGCGTTGGTGGATTACTGACCGTGCAGACCAAGTAAATGCTGGTAATATCAACAGTCTTGCAAAGGCAGAACTTACCTTCGATGATGCTTACTGGGGTGGTTCATGTTTGTCTATCTCTGGTCAGACAGACTTCTCACGTGTGAAACTCTTTAAGACAATGCTTGAGGTACAGCCAGACTATGAGTTCTCTGTTACCTATAAGACTATCACAGGCAAGGACACACATGCTAAGTTCTTTGTAGCCCTGAAAGACCATGTTACTGAATACAAGGAGGTAGCATTGCCAGCTGTTGAAGCTGAGGGAAAGTGGAAGACCTTTACAGTAAAGGCTTCTGAACTCGGTTTGGCTGCTGGTGATAAGGTAGCTATGATGGGTCTTGTTGTTGAGAACACTCCTGCTAACTATGAGTTGCGTGTTGGTGAGATGGCTCTCCGCGACAATGCAAAGGACTTCGCTACAGTAGCTCCAACAATCAAGAAGGTTGAGATTCTCCGTGGTCGTTACAACGCTTGTGACTTCAAGATGCAGTATGCTTCTAAAGAAGAATCAGGTTGGGAGAAGACTTATAACGACGAGGTAGGTACAGGGTATTATGAAATCTACTTCCAACAGAAGGATCAGCCACAGCAGTTGCTTACTGCTACTACTTCATGGGCTGCCTATGTTGTTGATGCGCCAATGGTATCAGGTGCTGACAAGCGCGACTGCCGTTTCGGTGTACGTGCCGTTTCTCCTGATGGTAAGAAGGGTTCTGAGATTGTTTGGTCAGACTATCAGACTGTGGCTTACGACCAGCCATTGAGCGATGTCGTTGCTGACCGTCCTGTGATTAAGCCAAACGAGGAATTCACACTCAAATATCTTGATGAAATGGTTCCTGCTGCACAAGCATGGAAACTTCAAGACGCTGTTACAGGACAGGTTGTTGCACAGGGCGAAAGCGGTACAAGTGCTAAGTTTACTGTTGCAAAAGAAGGTACATACGACCTTGTTGTTGTCGATAATAACGGCAAGGAAAGTGTCGTACGTGGTAAGGTGAAGATTACTCCAGAAGCAACGGGTGCTGTTCCACAGATTAACAGCATCACCTCTGACAAGACTACCGAAGTAACAGGCAAGAACGTAACCTATACTTACGATGCTCGTCTCGGAGAGGGTAAGGCGTCACGTGGTCTTGAGATTACCGACCCTAAGATGTTCCGCATCCCTGGTGATGTGCAGCAGGGTAAGTCTTATTCATACGCACTCTGGTTCAAGGCTGACAAGTTCAACCATGACAAGCAGGGTACAAACCTTATCAATAAGAACTCTATCTACGACAGCTGGCCTCATAACAACTGGGGTGACCTTTGGGTAACTATTCGTCCAGAGTGGCAGGGCTCACGTGCTTTACATGCTGCTAATGAGATTTCATTCAATACAATGGGTTGGACAGCTCACGACAATCCTTACGAGGACGTGATGACAACTGGCTACAGCGTAACTCCTGGTGTATGGAACCATATCGTGGTAACACACACCGATGGTAATATCCAGAAGATTTACTTCAATGGTCGTCAGGTAGCAAGCCACAGTTTCGCTGCTTCTTCACGTCGTGAGGATTATGGCGACCGTCGTATCAATGCGAGCAAGGTAGCCGACATCTTCATCGGTGGTGGTGGTGTTTACAAGAGCGGCTTCAATGGTATCATTGATGAGGTTCAGGTTTGGAGCAAGCCACTCTCTGACGATGAGGTATTGCAGGCTATGAAGGGCTATAAGGAAGGTCAGGTTCCTACTGACTTGAAGGCTTACTTCACATTCGAGGAGGCTAATGGTATGAAGTTTAAGAACCTCGGTAGTGCAGGTAGTGCTTTTGATGGTTCTGTTGTCGTTGTTGCTGGTAGTGGTGGCGAGAATACATCAAGTGCTTCTTACGTTGACCAAAAGCCAAACAACGATGTATTAGGCTTCCCTGGTGTTGTCGGTACATATGAGATTAAGACAGTTCCTACTTGGACTTTGGGTGATGGTGTTATCTCTTCATCTACTGATAAGACAGCTGTCGTTACCTACGCTGCTCCTGGTAAGAAGAATGTAACCTTGAAGCTGAAGAACGGTTGGGGCGAGGCTGAGAAGACTGTAGAGGATATCGTTGAGATTACCTCTGAGGCTAACGCTATCGATGCAGTCGATGCTCAGCTTGGCTTCTCTGTTTATCCTAACCCATTCGTTGAGAGCGTAAATCTGCGCTTTGCCGACAATGGTCGCTACACAATCAACGTACTCGGTACTACTGGCGCACTCCTCCAGAGCAATAGCTTTGAGGCTGCACAGGGTCAGGTCGTTAACGTAGCTATCACTGGCACAAAGGGTATGTACCTCGTTCAGGTGCTTAAGAATGGTAAGGTTTACAAGACTGTGAAGGTTGTGAAGAAGTAACAGGCAACCAAAACTGACCGACCGGCCCCTCCCCCTTGCCCCTCCCCCATAGGGAGGGGAGTGAAATGCGAGATACCCCAATAAAAAGGGTTTGTACGTTTAAGAAATCTCCTTTTGTCTGCATCCTCATGTAGGGATATCTCGGTAATTATTCCCCTAACTTCACCCTCAGCTCTCTCTCGTGCAGAGAGGGAGAGTGCAGGTAATAGTTTGCTTATGAATAGCAGAAAGACATTTCCTAACTAATAGGGGTATCACGCATTCTACTCCCCTCCCTTTGGGGGAGGGGTTGGGGGAGGGGCCTGTTGTTGTGTTTTTATTTTTATTATCATGCCCACACTCCCACAATCATCCTACAAGACTACCACATGGAAAGGTGGTGTCACACGTCAGATTTTTATCTCACCTGCTGATGGCGACTTGTCAACACGGCAATTTGATGTGCGTATCTCGTCGGCTATTATCGATGATGTACAGAGCGATTTCTCTGATTTTTCGGGCTTCACACGTTATATTCTGCCCTTGGAGGGAGAGATAACGCTGATAAAAGAGGGACGGCGTATCGCTTTGTCACACAATGCTTTGTATGAGTTTGAAGGTGACGAGAAAGTAAGTTCGGAGAATACGCAGGGGGCTGTAGATTTTAATATCATCGTTCGACACGGCATAAGTGTCGAGGTGGGGATAATGGAAGATGCAGCGTTCACGGACAGCCGTCGAACGATTGTCTTTGCCCTCGAAGATTGTTGTATTGAAGGGAAGACTGTTTGCAAACACGATACGGCACTCCTTGACGAGCCTTTCAGCCTAAAAGGGAAAGCCGTCATTGCTCGATTTATGGAATAACGGATGGTCAGAACGCTTGTTTCTGACTATCCGTTTTGTAAATATAAACTCACGTCTTAAAAATTAAAGACGCCTAATAGCGATTGAATTAACGCCCTTTTGGCTTGCAAAAGATGCCCTTTAAGCCTCTTACTAACGCCCTTTTGAAGTCCAATTAAGCACCTTTTAAACTATACATCCACAACTGTCTGATAACAAAAAACTTACGAAGGTACTGTAACCATGATATTTTAACCCTATTTCCCACGCTCTACTAAACCAAAAAGTAAAAGAAATTCAAACACGGACTACGAATTATGCGAATGACACGAATTATTTTATTCTTTGAACATTGAGTATTGAACTCATTTACCTTTGAACATTGAGGTTTGAGCTTTGAACTTTATGATATGAACTACGAATTTCTCTAATTACACTAATCCCTATTGTTAAATAATTCGTGTCATTCGCGTAATTCGTAGTTCTTTATTGGTAGTTTACGAGTTGACAGGTTTACGAGTAAACAAGTTGCTTGCATCGATAAACCACAGTTAACAGTAGTAATCATAATTATGAATTGTGAATTGTGAATTATAAATTGATAAAGGATTATGAATTCTGAATTATAGTATTAATTTTATTGCTGTCCGGTAAAACTTAAATAACATATAAATCCTTGCGGAATTGTCTTT
>NZ_JACD01000020.1:0-1787 GCF_000517825.1 Prevotella sp. ICM33 | reverse complement strand
GATGCGCACTTTACATCATCACCGAACAATCAACACCCAACACCCAGACAAAACATGTTCCCTCAGATGCGCACTTTACATCATCACCTAACAGTCAACACTCAACAGCCATGACCGTGATTCAATAGATTTCTCCATCAAACTCGCTTGCTAATAGTTCTTCTCGAAGCCGTTGGAGTTCTCGCATTGGAGAGATCCCACCGATGAAGAGTGTAACACGTTTCCCATCCTTTGTTTCCACAACAACTGGAAATCTACCATTGAAAGATATGCTCTGATTAAGCTTTATCCTAACAATATCTTTTATACAGATAGGCTGAGGTGCCTTAATCAGTGCGATATGTCCCTGTTGACAACGGGCATAAAGATTGCCATCAACTATAATAAAACTCTTTATAATGTTCTTTGGAGGATTGAGTACAACTCGAACAACAAAGAAGATAACTACCAATATAAAAAGTTGGATGGAAAGTACCACAAGATAGATTTCACCTTTTGTCATAGGTCTAAGCGTTCTTACTTTAGTTACAACTGGTGAAGAAGTAGTCTATCTGCGGATATTCCACATCGGTGTTTCACCTCCTCCAAAGAGAACATCTATGTTAGCACCATTCTTCTTTTCGATAACATCCCATGCACGCAACTGTATGAACTGTGCTGGAGAGAGGTTTAGTTCGGTCATATAAGCCTTATCAGCCACCGCCTTATTACGCTCAGCCTTAGCACGTGCAAGTTCCATTTCGGCACGCTTCTCTTGTGTTTGCTTTGCCTGAATACTTGCAGCAGTCTTGTTCATCTCTTCCAACTGCTCCTTGTTAGGCATCACACGGTCGGTAATTACCTGTTGAATATCAATAGGGAAGTTTGCCTTTCGTGACAAAGAGGCTACATACTGACGCATAGACTGCTTGATACGGTCATCGAACTTTGCAAGAACTTCACGATTACTCATCAAGTCGAATGGCGAACAAGAGGATACATACTCACGCACTTTATTGCGGAAATAAGGTTCGATGAAGTTCTCAAACCAGTTTTCTCCATAGTTCCTCAGCAAGTCAGGGGTCTGTCCTTTCTTCACTTGGATAATCATATACATATTAACATCAAGTGGAGTATTGTCGTTTGAAAGCAAATCATCAAATTGGAACTGCATCTTCTGTGGCAGGATATTAAAGTAGACTGCGGTCGTTGTTGGTGCAATCAGTGTAATTGAATTTACTGGTTCATCAGCAACACGTGTACTACCAAAGAAGATAGGCTTCATCTTTAATGCCGCTTCTTGGTCGTAAGAAGGATTTACAAACGAGAAGAAAACAAGACCAATAGCACAAAAAGTGACTACAAGAGCTACTGGAAGCAATATTTTTTTAGGATTATTCATACCAAAGAAATCTTTAAGATTAAAACTTGAATACTGTTGGTTAGCTTGTTTTGAATTGAATTTCATATCAAATGAGGGTATAATTGTATATGCTAAAATAGGTATCTTATCATTGCAAAGATAATAAAAAATATAATATGTGACAAACAAAACATTGTATAAGTAGTACCTATAGAATGTTTTAAAAGAGCTTACAATACATTTGTACGCTATACAAGAAATGCAAATAGATACTATATTGATATTATCCTCTACAAACAACTTATTCCTATTAGCCTAATTAGGCTAATTGGTCCAATTGGACTAATTGCTTATCATTTTGTCCTATTTTTTCACATCATAATTTTGAAGACATGCTCTTTTGGCTTCTTAAAGACGCCTAATTGACTTGCAAAAGGTGCCCTTT
>NZ_JACD01000019.1:0-19503 GCF_000517825.1 Prevotella sp. ICM33 | reverse complement strand
AATGGAAGTCACGGAGGCACCGTCGGTGCATAGAGCGACGGAGCTTGTTTGCCAAATTTGTTAGCCATTTATATACAAAGCGTTTACCCCAAAATAGTTATCAAGAATCTGTATGCTACACCTCCGTTGCTCTTTGTGCCGTCGGCACCTCTGTAATATTGGCTTTACCTCCATCCCTCCGTGTCTCTGTGTGCCTTATATGTAAGAGTTTTAGTTTATCACTCCATATTTCGGATGAGGCTCTTTTTTATCGTCATTCTTGCCAATTCGGTAGGAAGAAACCTACACACAGCCATATTCATTCATATTATTCATTAGCTCCTACCCCTCTCTTATTTTATTGTTACACATGATATTTGCCCTTACAACAGGCATATCAGACTATATCAAGGTAGATAAAACCTCCTTCAACTCCATTCCTCTGTGTGAAATTTACCCCTCAAAAGCGAAGAAATATATTTACAAACCCTTCTAAGAAAAGGTAAGGAAATAGCTTAAAAGCGAGTTAATTTAACGCTGCTGTAACTCTTTTGTTATCAAGCAGTTGCGAAGTAGGGTTTCAAAAGGTGCTTAACTGGACTCCAAAAGGGCGTTAGTAAGACTTCAAAAGGGCACCTTTTGCAAGCCAATTAGGCGTTATTTGCAAGCCATTTGGTGGTCTTTTAAAAATCAGTATGTGAAAAATCAGGACAAAGAAGACTTCATCCGCAGTTTGGATAAATAGGGTTTGTCTTTACGTTTAGAACCTTAATTCTAATCGTTCAATAGCCCACAATAGAGCGATTTAGGTTTAAGAAATAAAAAACAGAGCAACTCTAAGTTTCTTACTGCAAACTTAGAATTGCTCTGTGTACCGTATTATATGATAGCTTTAGCTTATCACTCCATACCCTGGAGGAACCTTATTTGTCTCAATAACAAAGATGTAGCAGACTACATCAAGCTAAAAAGCGAGATAAAGTGCCAATAAGAAGATAATAGAAGTTGGGAGACCATACCACACATAGTAGCAATAATGCGTATTGTAATCTACTAATCAGTTTGGCTTAAATAGCCCCCACTCCTTCAATTTTACTTCATGTGACATTCACGCTGTGAGGAAACAGGGTTATTCCCCTTTCTCATCCGTGTTCACTTCTTCAGGGAGATGGAAGCGATACTTGCGTGCAAAGACATCACCCACCTTGTTAATCTCAAGGAAGGTAGTGCCACCACCTTCGCCAAACGTACCAGAAAGATAAGCAATCTTATCCTCTAACTCAATGTAACCCTTCTGCCGAAGCATACGCAAAGCAGCTGTAAACATCTCCTCATTTGACTTATAACGATGCTGATAAACTGCAATAACACCGTAGCTAAGGTTCAACCAACGCTGTACCTTATCCTTATAGCAGATAGCTAAGACTGGGTGTGGACCACGGAAAGCAGCAAGATTACGAGCAGTCTGACCTGTCTCGCTATCGGTGATAATACCCTTTACACCCAACTGTTCAGTAGCCTCGATAGCACTTCTTGACAAGAACTCACGCTGATCATTCTGGTTTGTCATAGGAACACTAACATGACCACGCTTATGTGCATCCTGCTCCGCTGCTTCAGCAATACGAGCCATTGTCTGCACTGCCTCAACAGGATACTTACCGCTTGCTGTCTCACCACTCAACATCAACGCATCGGTGTGGCTATAGATAGCATTCGCAATGTCAGTAACCTCAGCACGCGTAGGACGAGGATTGTTAATCATCGTGTGCAACATCTGAGTAGCAACGATAACAGGCTTCTTCTTCAAGATACACTTATTGATAATGCTACGCTGAATACCAGGAATCTGCTCGATAGGCACCTCGATACCCAAGTCACCACGTGCAATCATGATACCGTATGAAGCATCGATAATCTCGTCGATATTGTCTACACCCTCTTGATTCTCAATCTTTGAGATAATCTTAATATCAGAGTTATGCTCGTCAAGAATCTTCTGAACCTCAAGAACATCAGCTGCTGAACGAACAAAAGAGTGAGCGATAAAGTCGATATCCTCCTCTATTGCCAACAAAATATTAGCCTTATCCTTCTCTGTTAAGGCAGGAAGTTCAATATGTTCACCAGGTACATTCACACTCTTGTGTGAGCCAAGCTCACCTTCATTCTGCACCTGTGCGACTAACATTGGACCTGCACTCTCAACGATCAGCATATCCAATGCACCGTCATCAAAGAGAACGTGGTCGCCAACCTTCACATCACGTGCAAAGTCAGGGTAAGAAACATTAATAATGTCCTTTGTTGACTCCATCTCAGGACGACCGAAAATCTTAACCATATCGCCCACCTTATACTGGATAGGCTCATCCACAGCAGTGGTTCTCACCTCTGGTCCCTTGGTATCAATCAGCAAAGCTACATGCTGAGACACAGCACGTGTATTGCGAATAATCTCCTTAATACCTTCAGGACTTGCATGTGCCGTATTCATACGAACGACATTCATACCTGAGAAGAAAAGCTTTCTTAGGAAGTCAACATCACAGCGACGGTCGCTAATAGAACATACTATCTTTGTCTGTTTCATAAAATTGAGTGTGTTATTGTTTAATTTGACATTGCTGAGAAAATAATATATAAGAGTGATGACATGAGAATAACGAACAATAAGAAGCCAACAAAGATGATGGTTACTTTCTTTCCCAGTCCGCCCTTCGATGTTTTTTTATCCATCGCAGGTCTGACTTGGCTTTGCGTGTTATCCCTTTCCACTTGTACATGGTTCACAGTGGCAGTTGTCTCAGCAGCACTACCACTTGGCGCACCCATCTGCGGGGTTGCAACCGTCATACTCTCACCACAATAGGGGCAATTACATCTTAGCGTATTACCACCCTCCGACTTTATTACAAAGGGACGATGACAATGTTTACAGGCTATCTGAAATTGCATTTAAACCTCCTTTCGTCTGTTATTATCTTACGTCGTCAATGAGAATATGCCCATCTTGCGATAGCACCTTCACCTGACGATATTCCGTTTCACCATCTTGCGACAGTCTCACTTTATACCAATTATCATCAATAGCATCAACCTTTAGGTTGCGTTGAAGTTGATTAAAGTCTGGCTCTGTAGCCGTATTTCCGAAGGCACCCCACCACACAGTCGCCTCATCAACATCATAGTCATAAGAGCCTTCAGTGCCAAAAACCATTCGATGACAGTAATCTGTGAGGTAACGACTGTAGAAGTCTGCATCCGCATCCTCCGTAAGAACAGCTTTCTTATAGAATGACTCTAAGAATCTGCAGATACTCTTTCGCTTCTCATCCTGTCGCTGTGCCTCAACTTCTTGCGCCTCTATCTGCGCACGAACCTGCATCACAGAGTCAGCGTGTGCCTTGCGTTGTGCTTGAAGTTCTTGCTGAGCAGCTTCCTTCTGGTTGTTCCAATAGATGTAACCAAAGACTGCCAAGCCTCCTAAGATGAGAACTATCAAGATAGTAAGCAAGACTTTCAGTGTAGAGCCAGAGCCTTTCTGCTCACCTTGACCCATAATAGGTTGTTGTACAGAAGGGGTAACAGGACTTGCCAACGTTGGCAAGTTAACGAGCAACGACTCTCCACAATAAGGACAATTGCAATGTATTTTATCATTGCCATCTGCCGTAATCATAAACGTGCGATTGCATTTATTACAAGTTACATTATACTGCATATGCTACCACTTCTTAAGAACAATGATTAGTGAGGACAAAGGGTTAACAACATCCCTAATAGTCTAACACGGTTTATCTTGTGCAAAATTAATAATTTTCTTCCATATTTGGAAATGTTTTAAGCAATAATATTAAGGCCAATTTTACGAACAAATGAGAAACCTCTAATATAAGATTCTACAACAAGAAACCGCTATCTACACTGCATTTAGTGCTTAGCACCATTTGTGTTTAGCCTTAGCACACGATGTGCAGAGCATCAGCACACGATGTGCGCAGTACCTCTACCCCACTTAAAAATAAGGAAGAAGGAGCGTTAAGTTCGTCATCGTAAATAGAAGATGTCACAAGACGATTACGTAACAAAGTCTTTTTCTTCAAAAGGGAGCAATCCTTCTATCCATTGTGGGCGAATTTGTCCTTCTTTTTCATTCGTTTCGGGCGAAGAAACAGAGAGTCCCATCAAGCGGATGGGGCGGTTGTGATAGTCCGTATCTTTTAATAATTGCTTGGCAAGAGGGAGGATATCATCTTTCGTTCGGAGGATTTTATCCTGTGTAAGACTACGTGTTATCTGCGTTGTAGCATCCCACTTCAGTTTGAGTGTGAGGGTTCTACCCTTAAAATCTTTCGTCTTGATTCGTTCAACTAATTCTAAAGTGATGTGATAGAGTTCGATGATAATCTCCGATTCGATATGTAAATCTTCAAGAAAAGTGCGCTCACAGCCCACAGACTTACGCTCATAGGAAACGATGACAGGACGATTGTCAATGCCACGTGAGAAATCATAATAGACATTACCCATCTTACCAAACACCTGCACAAGGTGTTCTCGCGATATTTCTCGTAGTTGTTCACCCGTAAAGATACCCATACTGTGCATTCGCTCAGCCGTCTTTGGTCCAACGCCCCATAGCTTCTCAATGGGGAGTTTACCGATAAAATCAAGCGCACGGTCGGGATGTACCGTGAAGATTCCATTTGGTTTGCGCATATCAGAGGCTATCTTAGCCAACAGTTTATTGTAGCTTATTCCTGCAGAGGCAGTTAGCGAGGTGCGCTCGAATATCTTTCGCTTGATTTCTTTCGCTATGTCGACAGCTAATTCTATCCCTTTTTTATTCTCCGAGACATCAAGAAAAGCCTCATCCAGTGAGATTGGCTCAACCAAATCGGTGTATTCATGAAAGACAGCATGAATCTGTCGTGACACTTCTTTGTATCTATCGAAATGTGAAGAGACAACGATTAGCTGCGGACAACGCCTTTTCGCCTGCGCCATTGACATGGCAGAATGAACACCAAAAGGACGAGCCTCGTAGCTGGCAGTCGACACCACGCCACGTGGACCATCGAAACCGACAGCGATAGGCTTCCCTCTCAGTTCTGGATTGTCCCTTTGCTCAACTGAAGCAAAGAAAGCATCCATGTCAATGTGAATAATTTTACGCATGATAGTACCCTGTTCTCTATGCAAAGATACGGCTAAGAAGTGGAAAGATAAGGATTTCTGATTAATAAATAAATAAAAAAGCGTATCTTTGCAACAAAATAACAAAAATAGAGTTATAATAACTATACGGACCAAAGTACGAATAACCAAATGAGAGAAAACGAGAGTCATGATGCCATGGGAAAGCTTCAACGCTGTTTGAAGCGTGCTTTTGACATTGTTGGTGCGCTCATAGGACTTATCATCTGCTCTCCTCTATTTCTCTTCATCAGTATTCTTATTACTTATCAAAGCAATGGACCCATCATCTTCCGACAGATACGTATCGGATATAAAGGACGTCCGTTTGCTATCTTTAAGTTTCGTACAATGAGCAGTGTTGTGGAGGAAGAGGGTCCGCAACTTGTTGCAAAATGTGACAGTTCGAACTCTACTCGATTGGAACAGTTCCTGCGTGGACATCACTTAGACGAACTACCACAACTATGGAATGTGCTCAGAGGCGACATGTCGTTCGTGGGTCCGCGCCCTGAACGTAAGTTCTTTATCGACAAGATTATCGAACAGACCGACCGCTATCAGCTCATCTATCAGATGCGACCGGGGCTTACCTCTGAGGCAACACTCTACAATGGTTATACCGATACAATAGAGAAAATGCTCCGACGAATGGAGATGGACATCCACTACTTGGAACATCGAACCTTGTGGTTAGACTTTACCATCGTCATTAAGACGGTTCTAAAAATTGTTACTGGAAAGAAATTCTAAACAGAAAGATGAAGAAATATATTCTATTTGTATTACTCGCATTATGTTCTTTGAACGGTTTTGCACAGTCATCTATGACGGATACGCAGGTAATGGACTTCGTGCAGAAGGAGCATAAGAAAGGTACTCCACAGGCGCAGATTGTCACCAAGCTCATGCAGAGTGGTGTAGACATCTCGCAGATACGCCGTGTGAGAAACATATACGAGAAGATGCAGAAGGGAAATGCTGCTTTTGGAGCCGCAAAAGAGGGTACGACAACGGATCGTAGTCGTACAAATAACGGACAGACAAGTCCTACTACTGCCCCTGGAAAGAGCAAACGACAAATCGCTGATGCGACACTCGATGATTACAACAACAACGAGCAGGAGATAAACAGATACTCTGAGGGACGTATCTCGGCTAATCGTTCGTGGACAAACACCTACGATGAGAACGATGGTGAGTACCTGAAGATGCAGGCTGAGATGAATGATTGGATGCCACAGGACACTGCTGCGATGTATGAAAACCTACTGAAGCAGCTGAGTCGTAACCGAAAGAAGGTTTGGGGACGTGACATCTTTAATAATAAGAGTCTTTCTTTTGAGCCAAACATGAACATGGCACTGCCCCGCAACTACCGTATTGGTCCCGGTGATGCTGTGTTTATCGATGTATATGGTGCTTCACAGAAGTCTTATCAGACAACGGTTGCGCCCGATGGTTACGTCACCTTGGAAGGTTTCGGTCCTGTTCAGGTGAGTGGTTTGACAGTAGATCAAGCAAACAACCGCATTCGTGAGAAGATTGGTAAACGTTTTAGTAGTTCGAACATACGCCTCTCTGTTGGTCAGACCCATACCATTATGGTGAATGTTGTGGGTGAAGTAAAGACCCCAGGAACCTATACACTGTCAGCTTTTGCCACTGTTTTCAACGCACTTTACATGGCTGGCGGTATTGGTGACTTAGGAACACTGCGTAATATCAAGGTTTATAGAGGAGGAACACTCATCACTACGGTTGACGTATACGACTTCCTTCGTCGCGGTCATCTGAGTGGTAACGTGCGATTGGCTGATAACGACGTCATCGTTGTTGGTCCTTACGAAATGCTTGCACAGATTAGCGGTAAGGTGAAACGCCCAATGTTCTATGAGATGAAACGTGGCGAAAGCCTTGGAACGCTCATCGGTTATGCGGGTGGATTTGCAGGTGATGCCTATACACGTTCGGTACGTGTACGTAGAAAGACGGGTCGCCAGTATTCAATCTTCAATGTTAATGAGTTTGACATGCGCAACTTCCGCGTGGCTGACGAGGACTCAATCAGTGTTGACTCGGTTATTCCAAGATACGAAAACATGGTTGAGATCAAAGGAGCTGTGTTCCGTCCGGGCATGTATGAGGTTGGTGGACGCATCAACAGTGTACGTGGATTGATTGAAGCAGCAGACGGATTGACAGAGGTGGCATTTGCTCCACACGCCGTTTTACACCGTAAGAAGGCTGACCGTACACTGGAGGTTATCTCGGTAGATGTGGACGGAATCCTTACGGGTCGTGTGGCTGACATCCCTATACAAAATGAAGATGTACTCTTCATCCCTACACGTACGGATGCACAGGAGCAACGAACCATAACCATTCATGGTGAAGTACTCTATCCAGGTATCTATCAATATGCTGATAATGAGTCGTTAGAAGACTTCATCCTACAAGCTGGAGGTCTGAAACAGAGTGCCTCTACGGTGAGAGTAGATGTGTCTCGTCGTATCACAAACCCACAAGCACTGACGCCAGACTCTATCATCGCCCGAACCTACTCCTTCTCTCTACGTGACGGCTTTGTCATCGATGGTGCGCCAGGTTTCGTTCTGGAGCCTTACGATGAGGTGTATGTACGTAAGAGTCCGGGTACAACCAATCAGCAGAATGTTAGTATTGACGGCGAGGTTGTATTTGCAGGAAACTACACACTAACATCAAGAAAGATGCGCTTGAGCGACATTTACAAGGCAGCAGGTGGTGCAACAGAACTCGGATATATCAAAGGTGCACGCTTAGAGCGTCGCCCTACTCCATCCGAACGCATACGAATGGAGAACGCTTATAAGATGCAGTTGGAACAGCAACGTAAGAACATGATGGACTTAGCCATCAGAACAAAGGATGCTGGTGTGCTTCAAGCGATAGAGCAGAACAATAAGAAAGTAGAAGAAAAGTTCAAAGTTCCTGACGTATATCCTGTTGGTATCGAGTTAGATAAGGCGATAGCTAATCCAGGAAGCGATGCCGACATCGTTCTTCGTGAGGGCGACCGCATCGTCATTCCACAATACAATGGAACCGTTAAGATTAATGGTGCGGTTATGTTCCCTAACTCTGTCGGTTATGTTGAGGGCAAGAGCGTTGCTTACTATATCGATCAGGCAGGTGGTTTTGCCAGTGATGCGAAGAAGAGCAACACCTATATCCTCTACATGAACGGTATGTTAGCGAAGGTAGGCCACAATGCTAAGGTGCGCCCAGGCTGCGAAATCATTGTTCCAACAAAGATACAAAGTAAGATGAGCCTTGCCGAAACCCTCAGCGTCGGTTCAAGTGCTGCCAGCATCGCAGCCGTCATTGCTACGATTGCAAACTTGATGAAGTAAGAAATTATCTCTGTCAACAAGACTGTAGGCAGTGTTTTGGAGTCAATAAAAAAGAAGTTAGGTCAATGCAATTTGTACTGACCTAACTTCTTTTTTATCAATGCCACACGATGAGTATCACCTGTATAAAGTCGTTTTATGCCATCTATTAAACTCGTGTTGGTGCCCCGTACATATCGTGTTCATGCTTCGCACCATTGGTGCGGAGCACTTATAGCCTCACAATAGAGTACAAAAAGAGAATGATTTGGTGGTTGGGAAAGCGTTACACTACCCATTCCCATTGTCTAAAAGAGTTTTAGCAGAAGAAAATATGCCATTCTATTCGTATCAGACAGCGGTAAAAGAATTTAGATTTTAATCCATGATGCTGGCAAAGTAAAATGACATTCTTCCATATTCAACCATTTCTTAGGTGCAATAACCACCTTTTCACGATTCTGATTGAGCCATGCCCCCCACCACGAAAAGGAAGAATTTGCGATGATATTATGCGCACAACACGACATCAACTGCATATCTCGGTAACTCTCTACACCTGTATTCCATGTCACATAGACTACTGGAGCTTTCAGATACGGCTGAAGATGCTGCTGACACCATGTGATGTCATTACTAAAGATACAAAACAGTGAGGGCGTAACATGAGCGCACATCTTCTCAATGGCAGTGCGATAATAGTCGAGGTCGCAGATACCTTGATAAAGATTATTACCAACATAATCTCCTCGTCTTACGTGTAATGCAACGCTGTTTTCATCTAATTTTTCTAACAAAGATAGGTTTTCAGCACGCTTAAAAGCAGGAAAAGTAAAGGCTTTCAACACCTTCTCCCGACACGCTACAAAGTATCTCTCATCCTGCCAATAGCCATCGAAGTATCTGTTTCCTTCTTTCGTCAACACCGTTTCATCAAAACGGAGCGTAGAACTTTCCAAACACATACCCTTACGACGTGGGAGTAGGCGTTTGCCAATACGCCATAAAAGATAATTAGGATAGTAATAGGCTATGCGCATAATGTCAGCAGCTGAAGCCTTTTGAGCCGTTACTGAAAAGATGTTCTCCAGTTCGAAACCATTATGCAGGTGGTAGCCGTGGAAACTGGAAAGGTCGAGTGCCACTCGCTCCTTGGGGAAAGACTCCTGCAGAGAGAGGTATAAAGCATACTGGAACATCTGATTGCCCAAGCCACCTAATATCTTTACTATCTTCATTTGCGGATGAGTTTCTTTATTATACCCTTTAAATCATAGAGCATAACCATTTTATTGATGAATAAGCAACATCTTAATAGAAGATGATACTTATACTTTATGTTGAGAATAGCTATGTCTTTCACCTCCGATTGCTTCACATCTATCTGATTTGTAATCTTATCCTCATGGTCGTTAAAAGAGTTGATATGAAGATAATCTAAGAACTTTCTGCGCTTCCTCTTCAGTAGACGGTAATACCAATCAACGTCAACAAGCCAGTTAAGGCGCTTGTCAAAGTCAGTGATATGCTCTCGCTTAAAAGCAATACAGGAGCAAGGTCCAATAACATTACAAAGGAAAAGAAGGGAAGGGCAGCCTATGAAGAATTTCATCACAGCCTGTGAAAAGACATTTGGCTTTAAAATTCCACCATTAAAAACCTTCACACGCGTCACAAGCACCTCATATCCCTTTTGGAATTGTACGTTTAGAGAAGTCAGATAATTGTCTTCTTCGAAAGCCTCGTCATGGTGTAATACAATAACATACTTACCACTTGCCAACTGTAAACCGTGATTCCAGTTATTCACTGCGCCTGCTGAGGGAACATGATGCCGATAAACAAGAACCGGATTATTAAGCGAAGACACGTAATCCTCTATAGACGAATCGTCAGAATCATCTACTACAACAATCTCATAGTCCTTAAAATCCTGCTTACAGACAGAACTGTATGCACTCTTAAAAAGGTCGAGATTATTATACGTCGGTATTACTATCGTGAATGTCTTCATTCAATTCTCTTTTACAAGCAGTCTCATTAATCAGATACCAACTTAATAACAATAACGCAAAGGTATAGGTATTATCGAAGCTTCCACCCCAGAAGAGGTCCAAAGTTAAACCGATAAACAATCCTAACTCTACTGAATAACGTCGGTATGCTTTATATCTCAACAATGTTTTGACAATACTTACGAGGAAGAATAACAAGACGATGACACCAAAGCTATAGCCAAGTGTCAAGATACAAGACTCCGTCACGCCATTGGCTATCAAATGAGAAGGTGTACTAAAGTCTTGGTTTTCGTCCAAATGGATATTAAAGAAGCCATGTCCTATCCATGGGTCTTTTGCTATCTCTTTTAAGAAATGGAACCAAATAAACGCTCGATAGAAGTTACTTAGATTAGAGAACATCGTGACAAGTGTTGCCATAAACACAATGATAATACTTGAAACATACATTCCAACCATCATGATCTTACTTCTATACAGACGCAGATAATACATCGTTGCAACGACCGCACCGATGATAAGATAGCGATACGAACCTGACAAGATGAGGTTACCCACCATTGAGGCAAGTCCTATGTAGAAGACAAGTTTATTCACCCTCTTCTGATTGAGCATATAACAAGCACTCACAAAGGTGATACTTCCTGAATATAAGGCATTACCCTTAAAGCCTGGGAAACGTGCAAGTGCCTCGCCGGGGCGTACTGGTGGCAGTTCTGTCCAGGGTACATTCACACCGACAAGGAACAAGAGATTCGTTCCAAAGTCAAGAATAAAGATGATAAAAACGAAGACACGCAACGCTTCCAAGCACGACTTCTTATCCTTAACACCCAAGAGGAGAATACAAAGGAAATAGAATTGTCCCCAATAAGCTATATTCCAAGGTTTCAGACCATTGCATAACGCAAAGTAAAAGCCGACTCCCAAGGAGAGACAGATGAATAAAAAGAAGATTGGAGTATATCTCAGACTACGAAGAAAGGTGGTAGGTGAGAATATCATTAACAGTGAAAGGGCAAACAATCCCATAGGAACAATGCCCGTACCTAATATCTGTGTAAGGAAAAGAAAGAGTGCAAATAAGATATAACGAACCTTCTCTGACATCACTTTACCTCCTTTCTAACAACGATAATTGTGTACACCAAGAACATAAGGAAGGACACAACGTATGAGATCAATACAGCCATTGACAAGCCATTAGCCCCTTCGCCTCTCATACAAAGATAGTAAGAGCATCCTACCATCAGTAAAGCCCAGACGATATTAATAGCAAAACATTGCCACATCTTACCAAGACTGTATACTGCCATCTCAAGAACATTAGCTAAAGCGGAGAATATTGTTGAGATTGCAAGTATCTGTACAGGTACGGAATTGTCATAAGTTGCTCCGTATAGTCTCATAATAAAACCGCCAAAGAGCATCACTCCGATAGATAGTAACAGTGCCGTAACACCTACTATCAGCATATTATACTTCAAAGTAGAGACGAAGGAGGTCTTTTCCTTATGCAAACTGGATAGGATTGGCAGAACTATCTGACTGAAGGCTGTGGGAACAAACAAGATAATAACTTTCCACTGGTCAGCTGCTTCGAAGACTGCAAGTTCCTGAAAGCCCTCTGCTCGCACAAGTATTGAGCGTATCAACCAGAACGAAGGGGTGATAAGCAGTGCCGATAAAGCTGCTGGAAGGCTATAGGTATATAAGATAGAGAAGTCCTTTAAATGGAGTTTCTTTATGCTCAACTTCTTTATATGAATAGCAGAGAAGTTCTTATTGATGGAAAGATGATTCGTAACAAATATCAAGATGAATCCCATTCCAAAACCAAGAATAGCTCCATTAACGCCAAAATAATATGCTCCAAGAATCGTTAAAACCGATTCTAAGACACTTCCCAACAATGTATTGATAGCGATTGCCTTGAAGTTTTCAAAGCCCATCAAGGCTCCATTCTGTACGCCATTGATGATAGAAAAGAACAATAAAACCGCTCCTACCCTTACTGGTAATACGATACTTGGATGGTGAAGGATATTATTAGCAATGAACGGTGCGCCTAACAGTATCAGGATTGCCGTTATGATAGCCATTAAAAGTCCGAAGTAGTTCGTCGCAGCATAGACAGCAGGAATCTTATCTGCCTGCTTCTCCCTGTATTCTGCTATATACTTAGTTGACGTAACACCTAATCCTGCAGAGCCAAGCACAATAAACATATTAATCGTAGAGCGCACCATAGAGAACTCTCCGTATGCTTCTTTCTGCAAAATATGGGCACAGATGATACCAACGAGTAAGGTAAGGAACTTCGCTAAAGCCGTTCCTGTGAACGACCACACCAGTCCTTGCCCCATTCTTCGTGATATAGAAGATGAGTTTATACGCGTTATGATATCCTTAACTCTAATCATCAACTATTCGCCCTTTGCTCCACCAAACAATAACGAGAAGTTACAAATAACGAATGTAACCATCATACTCAGGAAAACAACAATGAAAACAAATGCCATTCGCTTTGGTCCAGCAGGCTTGACAGGTACAGATGCGCTCTGAACTATTGTAAAAGAAGGTGTGTGTTCCTGCAACTTTGCCTGCGCATTTTGTAACTGTGTGCTCAATGCACTATAAGCATTAAACTTCAACTGCATATCATTCTCCAAGTCATCACGTTGTGACTGAAGCTCTTGTAAGATAACATCTTGGTTGGCATCAGAGAAGGTTGCATACTTCTGACGTGCGTTCTCATACTTCTTCTTTGCCTCTGCTACCAACTTTGTATAATACTTCACGTCGTTCTTCATCTTGTTTGTTTTATAGTTGGTGATGAAGTCCTGTAGTTTAGCTCGTACCGAATCAGCAATCGTAGCACTAATCAAGGGGTCTTGATCTTCCACTGAAATCGTTATCAATCCAGTCTTAATATCAATGTCACATGCAATACTATTCTTTATATTCGTGAAGATTTCGTCTTGCTTTTTATTAAGCATAAACGGATTAATAGAGTCTGTTTTGCTTGTAAGACTGTCTTTATCGCTAAACTTCTTTGCAATCCATCCAATCGCTTTTGCGTATGGCGACTCTTTCTGATGATTAGAAAGATAATCGTAGTAACTGGTTTTTACCGAACCATCTTTTGTCTCTACAGGAATCTGTAGCAGACTCTTAACAAACTCATTAGACTTCATCAGGTCTGGATAAAGACTTGGTTGCAAGGCATTGGCAGAAGCAACATCGCCAAGATCCACACCAAAGGAAGACGCAATGGAACTCAACTTACCTCCGTTCTCGGTATTATCCATCTCCGGAGCAAGTGATATATCGCACTTATAATAGCGTGGAACAGGTAGAATCACTAAGATTGATCCTACCAACGCAACAACAAAAACGATAACATATCGTAACAAGTCATGCTTAAGTTTTTTGAGAAAGGAAACTACTGCAACATTCTCTTTCTTATTGTCTTCCATTGAAACTATATTTAATTCTGTATTTATCTTTAATAATTAACTACGATATAAAAATAGAAACGTAATGTTTGCTAATTTATTGTATCATCTCTTTGTAGATAAGTATGATATTTCTTAGCTTATTCACCCCAGCAAAGCTATGTTTTTCTTATCAGATTATACAACCGCTGACGGATAGGTAAAGGCATAACACGAGTGGTAAAACGGATTACAACACTTTGGCAAAAAACATGAAAAGGTATGTAGCCCATCTTCAGCATCCGTACCAAGATACGCACCTCATCACAAGCATAAGCCCAGCCACCTCGCTTTGCCACCGTCTCCTCCGAATAACGGAACCACAACAAAGACTCCTGAATATTATAAAACTTACTCCCATTCTTTAGCATTCGCAACCAAAGGAAATAGTCTTCAGGGAAATATTCTGTGAGATAACCGCCTACTGCCAACACAGCTGCTTTTCTATACATAGCTGTCGGATGGTTTATAGGACATCTATACTGCGCATAGTTCTTTATCTCATCATACGCTTCAGGAACCTTTCTTATCGACTTTACCCGCGTCTTATTGCCTGTAAATTCATCCACCCAAGAGCCTATCACGTCATAGTCTTCATGTGCCTTTAGCCAATTATACTCCATCTCTAACCTATTCGGTTTACAGATATCGTCAGCATCCATACGTGCCACAAGATTATATTTACAAAGTAGTAAGCCATCATTTAAGGTCTTACCCAACCCCCTATTCTCTGGGTATGACACCACTTTCAAAGTTGAATATCTCGACTCATAAGACTTTATAACGTCATACAAAGCATCCGTCAAAGGTCCATCCTCTAACAAAACGACCTCAGCAGCCTCCACAGTCTGCGCAAAGATACTCTCTAAACTCTCACGAAGGAAAGCTGGATTATCTTTCTTATAGACAGCCATTAAAACTGATATGTCAATACGTTCCATACGTTGATGCTCAAGGATTATTTAACAAAAAATACTTAATAGAACCGCCCAATGCCTATAATAGACAACGACTCAACTAATATTCTTTAGCTACAAATTTACAAAAAGAAAATAACAAATAACCATTCATAGTGAGAAGATTTCGCAAAAACGATTATCATCAGATAATAATTATACTTTTTATGACACCTTAATACAATATAATTACAATTATTGAGTTTTATTAAGCACAAGAGTACAAACAAAATGTCGATATATACTTTAATCAGTCTTTTTGCATTTGCCATGAGTGCTGTTTGTGGATTCATTATGATTCCACAGATTCTTTCGTTTTGTAAAAAGAGAAAATTATATGACACACCAGATGCCAGAAAAATACACAAGAATGCTGTTCCTCGCTTAGGGGGTGTATCGTTTATGCCCAGTATGCTGATTGCTACGGTCGTAGCACTATTGGCGTGGGTCTATACAAGCAAAGGCAATAAGATTGGAGTCAGCCCATGGAGCATCTTCTTTGGCGTGGGTATCACCGTTATCTATATAACAGGCGTACTCGATGACATCTTTGGCGTGCGGGCAAAGAAGAAACTTCTCATGCAGATCATTGTGGCAAGTCTGCTTCCGATGTCCTATCTTTACATCAACAACCTCTATGGTTTCTTAGGTATCTATGAGATTCCGCCACTCGTAGGGGCGGTGTTAACCGTTGGTGTACTGGTATTTATCATGAATGCTATCAATCTGATAGATGGCATTGACGGACTCTCTGCGAGCCTTACGCTCATCGCGTTATCGGGTCTTTTCTTTATTTTCCAACGCGAAAAGATATGGGTCTATTGCATCCTTATTGCTGGACTGATGGGTGTATTGATTCCTTTCCTTTACCATAACATATGGGGAAAACAGGAAAAGAACCAAAAGATATTCATGGGCGACTCTGGTAGTCTGACACTTGGTTACATCCTTGGCGTACTACTGATTAAGTTCTGCATGTACAACCCACATGTCATGCCTTATCAGAAGGGTGCAACCCTCCTTTCCGTAACCTTACTCCTCGTACCAACCTTCGATGTATTCAGAGTTATCATCGTACGAATTCTTCACCAAAAACCGATTTTCAGAGCGGATAAAAACCATATCCACCATAAGCTAATGCGTGCAGGAATGACACAGCATCAGGCATTGATAAGCATCATTGCACTGTCGCTTATCTTTATCATCATCAACCTTTCTCTCTTCAATCAACTTCTTGTGACATGGATTATTGCGATTGATATTATTATCTATATCGCCTTCCACTATACCCTCGACATCTTTATAAGAAGAAAGGGTGGACTTCCTTTCACAGAATAAAGAGGAAGTAAAAAGGAAAGAAACTAAAAAACAAAGCAGCGTTATTAATATATAGACAAAAGGCAGGATTACACCTGCCTTTTACTATATCGTTGTCAAAGAGATAAAAAGTAACCTCTTAAATAAGTACTACCCACCTGCTTATCTCTATCCGAGCATCACTTTATATTGAATTTACGGTCCGCACCAATAGTGCGAAGCCTCCGCACGTCATGTGTTAGGCATCCGCACGTCTATTAAAGAGGGATAGAACGTGTCAAGAAGAGAGAGATAAGAATCCAAAGATGCTAATAACTCACATGATATCAATAGGGTTCAACAGACTGTAACCGCTTAGAATTTATCAAAGTAGAGCCTTACTGCCCCATCATTTAATATCATCTTTCGTCTGTCTATCTTCTCAATTCGGAACACTGGGGTAAGACTTTTAATACCATATAAGCCTAATGTTGGCTCATAAACCGTTAGTGGTCGGTCGCCATTCTCACGATCAAATTGGTAAGGAGCAGTCAACGTAAGTTGGTCATTATCAATACGGAAGCGATAGAGATAGCTATAATGCTGTCCCGTCTTATCCTCCATTTGTAAGAGTTTTGCCTGAAAAGACCAGAAGACAACCTGCTCACTCAAGTCTTCATTTGCAGCGGATGTCATTGATTCTATCTTCACAAGATGCCACATTCCCTCCATTCTGCCTGCATCATTGTCCGTTTCCAACGTACAAGCGGAGAAGAGGAGTGCCAAGAGAGGCAAGACAAAGGATAATATCTTTATTCTTTTCATATTCTGTTTTGTTCTTCTTTCACATTAAAAAGGCTATTTTTTCCCTAACAAACCTCGCTTCGTAATGGTCAACTGCATACCATAGTTGTTGCCACCGAGTACTGAACCGAAGTCGGCACCGATACCCATTCGGATATCAACGCCTCTCATCCACATCGGAAGTTTCTGTCCTTGCAGTGTGTAAGTTACCTCTCCCATCAGACTGACATTGTGTCGTCTCTTCGTATAAGGCTGTTCGTAGGTTCCCAATCCCTCCTGCCATGTGCCGAGGAAACGCCACTTGAAATACTCTGAAGGATGACCACCTAAACCTATATGGAAACCCACGAAACGGTTGTCTTTAAAGTAGATAGTCCCATCTTCATTGTAAATCGGTGAACGATAAAGCGGATTACCAATGCCTTGTCCCCAATGTTGGAAACCAGGGAGGATATAATGGTTATAGTAGTTGTCCTTTCCTCCGATATGATCGGCTATCGTTATAGTATGATCATGGTAAATCGGACCGCTCTGATACTTTGAATAAAGATATTCAACGACAAAAGTGTTCAACCAATTATCAGGCTTATAACGATATTCAAAACCTAAGAGCCAGTCCTTGAAGTCATAAATCAAATAGCGACGTTGCTTCTTCTCCTGCCACTCACTACCCTCACCATAACCGTCATAGTCAAGCTGGAGCATGGCAGAATGGTCCTCAAAGAACTTATCGGCATAGAGTGAAAAGCCGTGCCAGTCGCCATCATAGTTGAAACGCATCACCCAACTGCCCAACTGGTCGCCCTGCACATTCTGATAAGTTGTCTCACCATTGTCAGCACCACCGGGGAGAAAAGCGTTCCAATAAGCGTGCAGCCCTTTCCCATTCTCTATGGTCTTCATTGCGCCATGACCATCAGGAAGATAAGAGGTACCGCCAAAGATACTAACCATCTCTAATCCCATCTCTAACGACCACGGACAGAACACCTCATCATTCCCCACCTTCAGATAGCCTGCCTTAGAGTGGAAGAGCGCATGGTCGGTATATTTCGATTGCTTAGCCGTGAAGTCATGCTGCCAATTTTGGTCGGTCATCATTCCGTAGGCGACGTGTCCTTTTAGGTGCAACCAGCCATTCGCAAAGGGTAGTGTCCAATAGTCTGGCAATGCCAAACGCACCTGCGGAATAGGACGAGCGTTGATGCCCAATGTCTGTGAGCCCGAACTGAGTTCATTGTTCTTCAGTTCCATCGGCTGTTCCTTGGCTCCAATGGTCAGCGTTCCGTGCCACCATCGCCCTTCCACGTATGCCTGCTGGATAACAGCCTTACTTGTATAATTGATAGGAACGACAACATCTAATCCATAGCCTAAGCCAAACTTATGTCCTTCATCCGTGCTCAATGGGCGTTCTATGCCCCCACGCAGATAGCCGTTCGCCGTCTCCAGCGAACTGAGTCCATACTTATTGGCATTGAGCCAGAGTGGAGTCTTGCCCTTTGAAAGGCTCCCCTGCATCTCTACCTTATATTCTAAGCCTTTTAATGGCTGCAACTTTGACGTGTCACGTCGTACCGGCTCTTGATACTGAGCCTGCATCGTTGATGTCATCAAAAGGACAACCAAGGTTGAAAATAACTTCTTCATCATTATAAAGTTAATACCAGCTACAAAGATAATAAAAAAAAGATGACCAGCAAACTTAATCCCTCCGCAAGTAAACGCAACTTGTTAGAATTCAAATAAAAAAGTGAATAAAAACAGTCCTCTGCTATCTATTCAACATTAACCCCCCTTCGTGGGCTACACATCCTTACAAAAAACCTCCGTTACCTCCGTGTCTCTGTGTGAGATATAACTTCAAAAGGCAAGGAAATATATTAACAAAATGTTCGGAAGAAAAGTAAGAAAAAGACATAAAAACATGTTGCTTTAGTATCTACGTAAGTTATTTGTAATCAAATAGTTGCAAAGGAATATTTTAAAAGGTACTTAATTGGACTCTAAAAGGGCGTTAATAAGACCTCGAAAGGGCATCTTTTGCAAGCCAAAAGAGCGTCTTTTCAAAGCCTATTAAGCATAAATAGAATTTTAGAAAACGAAAAATTATTTACAAACCTATGTGGTAGACAAGTGGGGAAGTTAATAAACTGATGAGTTGACAAGTTTATTCTTATAATGATGAGGTGTTCCTCCTACTCTCGAAGTAAGGTAAACATTTAGCTTTTAAATGTTAAACTTATGTTATTTTACATCTTTAATTTGTTTTTATAAAATTATATCTTTACTTTTGAAACTATAAAAACAACAGATTGTGAATCATCCTCTTCTTTCCAAGAGCAAGACTGTTTAACAGCCGTACAGAGGGGACTTCAAG
>NZ_JACD01000018.1:0-9854 GCF_000517825.1 Prevotella sp. ICM33 | reverse complement strand
CCAAACAATCTGCTCGATAATAAAACAAAATATGTTTAGGCTCTAATGACCGATTGGGGTTAAAGGGATTCCTTACGGTTGGACTTTTGTGATAAGAGTATAAAGGTGGGGAAATCTTTTCCGTTTTCTGGAACCAATACATATAAGAATAATAATACGCACGTAAAGAATAAAATCATTTCAGTTCAATTACGTTATGAACGCCAAGGTGTAGGCGACGAAGATTCATTAGCCTTATTTGTTATGCCCTCAGATTTCGTTATGTGTAATGACAAAAGAGTACTCACTGATTCGTTGAGAATAGTATTGAGGAAGGTAAAGAGAAAATAGTTCTTTTGAAACTCAGTCTGGCTTATTGTGTAATAGATTCAGATTATCACTCCCTATTGCTGAAGAGCCCAACTTATGGGAATGATATTGCGTATTGCCTCAAGTCACATTGTGGGGTAAGGGGATATTGTAGGCAAAAGTGGGTGCTTCAAGTTCAAATTATCTGCAAATACTGTAATGAGAGGATGTGTACACGCAAGAAGGACGTTGAAAGGCTTAGTTGCGGATTTGAGGTTTTCTATTTGTTATTATATGAAACATCGCAATCTTTGCACTTGTAAGTGCCATTCTCATTTGTTATAGGTTTGCCACACCTATAGCAGAAAAACTCGTGTTTTTCCCAGTGGCCTAAGTCATTTTCAACAAACAATCTTAGCCTATCCGAAATATAGCCGCCGGTCATATGCAGATTACTTATTCTACGACGAAAGTTCTCCGTAGAGCAGCATGCACCGCATTCCGGGCAGATATACTGCCCATTGGGACATTGCCGTGAATCACGGCTGTCAATAGTTGCATTACACTTTTGTTTATTGAAACAATGATTAAGATAAACAACGAATCCATTCTTAACGCAATTTTCATTAACACAAGCGAATTCGGTAACTGCCCGTGACGTGAAATTGGTTATATCTTTTGGTTTCATTAGTTTATCGCATTCACGACACTTTAAATGCTCATAGAATTTGGCAAAACTCTTTAAATAGGAAGACAAAATAATATAATGTCCAAATTTCGTTTTTTTGCCATTCTTATTTGTATAATCTGGTGATATACCGAGAATGCGCATAAAATCGAGGATAGTATAAGACTCCCATTCGCTGTCAATTCTATATCTAACTGGAGGTCGGAAGCAGGGTTTGTTTCCACACCAGTAAAAAGCAATACGATGAAAGTTGTCCACCTTATCAGACAGACGACATTCGCAGAATTCTTCTTGATCTTCTTCTTTGGTTTCAAATCCGACAAAATTGTTCAGACCATTAAATTTAAAATTGAATGGTCTTGCTATAGCAAAAAGTTCTGCCTCGTAAGCTTCGTCAAAATAGTAGGAAACCCCATTTGGTTCATTTACAATTTGGTATTCATCCTCCTTGTATGTTATTTGTATCTGCTGGATGGTGCGGGCATAGTGCTTATTATTGTATTCTTTTATATTGCCATATTCATCAACCATCTTCTGAGGAATGAAAACCTTCAGTCTGCCATCTTGTATCTTGCTTATAATGCCATTGAAATAACTGTTACGCCTCCGATTGCTTCTATTGTTAGGGAGTTCATTTGCCACCCATCTGCCAGAACATTGAGTAACAATACTTCTAATGCCAATCCACTCGTCCGTATCTTCTCTACCTTCAAGTAACTGAAGCATAATATTGTTATCCAGTGTCTTTGTCTGGTCATTCTCTCGCAATTTCAAATATGTAAAAGCAATTTCCAGAGGGAAACATATCGGTCTCTCTCCATTGGAAATAAGACTATAAAAGGATTCTGCCGTGTGATGGATTTTTCCCTCACTCATGGACTTGAAAAGCTTCTTGACGATCTTTATCTGGAGGTATGGTGGCAGAATTGCAAAGACTTCAGTCAAAGAAGCCTTTGATGTTGTGGTCTTAGAATGAACAGCCCACCATATCACGGCAAGTCTTTGATCGATGCTATTTGTCTTCTTGAAATTCTGTATCTGACTTGTAAAACTTGTTTCCCAATCACTATCGCTATCTGGCATGTTGGCTGTCATAAGTTCTGTCAAAAGAACAGCAAGCGCAACATTTTCGTCAGTCATTTCCATTGATTGCAATCTCTGTGCAATCAATGGAAACAAGTTTGCATTGGTAGTTCCCAGAACCTTGGAATGTGTTCTGTTTTTGAGCATCGGCTTACTATACCATCGTTCCTTGTCTGCATACACTCCATTAAGGGAGATTGCGTTAATGATAATCTCTACAATATTCTCTGGCAATGACGTAATAACATCATGCTCAAATAAAACCAGTAGGTCGTCAACCGACCTGCTGTTGATATAGTTATCCCATTCTGAAGAATGTTGGCCATTAGGTATCAGCTTCTTCAAATCTTTTAGGAAAGCACAATTCTCCCTTTCTGGATTGCGATAGTAATACTCTTTCTTTCCTTTCTCCAAAGGAGTGCCGTCAAAGAAATGACTGAGCGGGATGGTCTTCACTATCTCTCTGGCTCTCGCAATTATTAGGTCAGCAATTTGGATGCTATGGTCAAACAAATTAGGCTCATCTTTTACAAATTCTTTTATTTCCGCATAGCCCCATTGCGAAACGATTTGTTTAGACAAGGCTATTGCTTCGTCTGTCGTAAGCCATGTATGAAAACCTGTTGACACCTCAGAAAGCACACCTATAGAACGTGTTTCTCTCAATATTGGAATAAGTTCTTGTTTAATTTCCACTTTCTCAGCCTTTTCATAGATTGAGCTATAATGCTCATACGCAGAAAAGAAATCTGACTTTATTCTGTAGGGAGAATTCAGGTTGGTGCGCAACGACTCCTTTAGAGTTTCCTTTATCAAAGGCAGCATTTTTTGCATATATGGGTTAAGGAATTCTTCCCCCATAACCGAAAGTTGTCCAATGTCACCAACCACTTGCCAGTATTTTTTCTCCTCAATAGCTTTATCAAGGATAGGCGAGATTGACGATGCTAAATCCTCTCTAATAGACTGGAATTCCTCTGTAGATAGGTTGTTGAGATAGGTAAAGAAATCGTTCCGCCCATAGGCATTATGTTGTCTTCCAACGAATTCCGTCAGTTCTTTCTTGAAACGGTTTGCCTTCACCGAAGCCAAACATTTAGCTTTTTCCTCTTCATACTGCTTGGAAGTCAAGCGGAGATATGACCATAGTTTGCTGACGGCATTTTGTTTATCGTAATCAACATACATCCCCATAGCCTTTCTCTGGCGGTAATCACTTGACACTTTTAAGACATCTTCGGATATATCTGAACGTGTTGATAGTTCTTCAAACACTTTAAAAATTTTACCATCTACCAGAGTCTCGATACGCTGTTTGGCATACCCCGCACATTCTTTTGGAATATATTCAAAAATCCTCTCCACCTCTTGCCAGTCAGAAAGTTCACTATCATTATTCAGTTTCTGTCCCAGCCATGTCTGAATGAGGTCTGAATCGTCAAAATATCTAACAATGGTTGGATATCTTTTCATTACAGCAATCCGTTCTTCATCTGTAAATATCGAGAGGAGTGATCGCCAGATAGATTTCTCTTCTGTTGAGAACTGTCGGTCAAAGATATATCGATCTTTGGAGTATTCGTTCTGTTTGTAATGGTCTACAAAAAACTTAAAGTGTTCAGACGTTTTTTCAGGGGAACGCCCAGCATCCTCCTCAATTATACGTCTCACCTTATCTGCAACCATCCCTAAAGGTTTGAATGTATGCGTATAGAGGTTTATTTTTCGATTGTCTTTATATTCAATATACTCATGGTCTCCGTAATAGGACAATGCTAACAGTGAATCCTCTTCTGATTTGGTAATGCGCCTGACATTCACAGCTCGTTTTTTGCCGTTGTTCTGCTTGTCCACCTGAAAAACCACAATCTGCTCTTCTTTCTTTGCTTCATTCTCAATGAAACTCGCAGAACTGACATAAAAGTCTTGGTTATACTTTGGTGTTGGCATATTACAGTTGTTAGACGCAATGAAGCCGAAGTCCTTGTTTGTGTCAAAGAACTTCACCGCACCTATAAAGTATTTGTTTGCTCCGTATATCAGGTTCATTTTACCACTACTTATTTCTCTTTCAAGTTTTTTTTAATTCCGCAGCATAAACTCTTGTGAGAACTCCAAGTGCCTGAGAAACAAAGTTCTCAAAACACTTGGATATGTCAGAAATTTCACCTATCTTGATGCTGCAAACATAACAAGTAAGCAAAAATCTGACATGGCAAAGGTAGCAATTAAAAACGTGAATATCACTTCTTTCGGTGGAATTTATCACATAATGGACGTTTTTTCAAAGTTGGTCTTTTAAAAACTTACCGAATCTGTATTGGGTAAACGTGGAAGTAGCGGCGAAGCATTCTGTTATGGAAGTATTTTTGTGGTTTTTCATACTTCCCCATTGGTTTGGGTGGGGGATTTTATGCTTAGAAAAGAGCCAAGAAACACCGAAGCACCTCATATCAACATATAGAGCCCCAAAAAGACGTCTCAACATATAAAATTTTCTCACAAGAAAAAATACTGCGGAATAAAGGATATAAGAGTTTTGTTTTATTCCTCTATATTTCAGATGATCATTGTCTTTCCTTTCATTGTTTTGAAGTATTTTTCGTTTTGCTGTCACTCCTCTCACTCAATTTTATTCAGGAACCCTTTGTTTTATAGTAGTTTTGTGCTATTTGTTAAAAGTGACAGCAAATTAAATCAAAACTCTTCTTGTTAGTTATCTATTCTTTTTAATTTGTTTGTTACCCACCTCTGTTTATAGCCTGTTTTTTTATAACCTTACTTTTCTTATTTCAGGATTGTATTTTTTTATGCATTTTGTCTTTTCTGTTACTCTGTCTTTTTTATCACTTTGTCTTTATGTCATTTTGTCTCTTGTCATTCTGTCTTTCCTCTTATTTTGTCTTTATGTCATTCTGTCTCTTCTTTGTCTTTATGTCTCTTTTCATCTTTTTGTCGCACTTCCTCCCCCCTTTTTTCCTTCTCATTTTGGCTTCATTTTTACCCTTTCATTTGTTTATTTTTTGATATTTTTGCTTGAATATTTAAGTATATAAAAATACTTTTATCGTTTTATTTCTTTGTTTGTTTATCTACTTTGTTTTTATTTTCGTTTATTATTTATGTAATTGACTTTTTAATTTAATGTGTTATAATATAAATCTATATTTATATAACCACGTAATATTATTTTTGTGTGTTTATGTTTAATAAATATATAAATATGTTTTAGCATATGTAATTACATGATTAATTAAATGTTGAAATATATAAATAATGTAATGTTGCATTTTGCTTCTCTCTCACATAAGTAAATATATAAATATATTCATGCTTTCTTTGTATCTTTTATTTTACTCTCTCTGTATTTTCTCTTGCTTTTGTTTATCTTATCAGTTTTCTCACTTTGCTATTAAGACTATTCTTTGTGGTTTCTTCTTTGTTTGTTTATTTTGTGGCTTTCAATTTCTATTTGCCAAGCGTTTTCTTTTTTCTGTGTGTTTTCTTATTTATGTCTTTGTATTAATCGGTCATTATATTTTTATTTTGCATTTTTTTCTTCCTAATGCGTTGTAAATATCACAATATCAATATTATATATATTTACTTAAACGTGTGTTTATGTTTTTATTTTTCTGTTTCTTTTGCTTTTCTTCTTTTGCTTCATTGGATATTCTTTTCTTGTTTGTCTAAAGTTTTTTTGTTGCTTTTTTCTCGATGAAATCGTTGTTTTTCTTATGTTTATATATTTATTGATTCTATATGATAGGCTTTCTTTGTGCTTTGTTGTTTGCTTTTCCTCTTGATTAATAGGATTTTATGTTTTTATATATTTGATTAAATATGTTTATGCGTTTTGTTCGGATTCATCGCGTTTTGGCTTTTAGCTTTTCTCTTTTATCGTTTGCAAATGCTTCCTTTTTTTCTCTTCAAATGTAGTTTTCTGATCCTATATGTTTGTTCCTTTTTACGCTCACTTTTTTCTTTTGTCTTGCTCTTTATTTGTTTGTGTTATTATTTAAATGTTTAAATCGTTAATTGCAAAGATATATAATAACGTAAATATATATTGGTTTTATTTTGTTTGACGTTGTATTAAGAATATAAATATATAAATATGGATTATGCTTTCATCTTACTCTTTATGTTTTTCTTTTCTAATTGATGATTTTTCTTCTTTTCTTTATCTCTTTTGTATATATGTATCTACGTAAATATATATAAATATTAAAAAGCAAAAGAATAAATATTTTATTGCATTTTTGCTTTCTTATCTTTTTATTTTTCTCATTAAAAATGTTTAGATGTATTTGCTTGTTTCGATAAATAGATGTATATTTGCAAGTATAAAAATATAACCACATCAATATGTGCGTATTTATTTAATTCAACTTTTATATAAATATATATGAATTTAAAGGCTTTTTCTATTACACCTAAAGAGGGCCAGGTTTTAAATTGGAGCTTGGGCTTGTTCATTGTTTTTAGTGTTTTCAATCTGATTGATGGGTGGACATCAGTGCCCAATGCTGGGCAGGGAGTTCTTACGAATGCTTTTGCGACAGTGCAGTCGAATAGCTTTATTCGTGCTATTGAGTATTTTGTCATTGCTGCGACACAGTTAGCGATGCTGGAGGTATTTCGTAGATGCTTAAATAAGAATGGTGATAAGGCTGCACAGTTGATTGTCACTATCATGATGTCACTTATCTTTTGCTTGTTACTTGCTGGCATTTTACCAAGGTTTCTCTTTACTCAAGAGGAGGAAATGCTGGCATTTCTTTATGGTGGATTACCATCATATTTTACAACTTTCTCAAAAGTAGCTTTCCTTGTGTTTGCTCTTATGAAGTTAGTTCTGTGTGTGCAGTTAGTGCGTACTTATGCTGGTAAGATTCGTTTGTTTGGTGCATCTTTGTTTGGCTGTCAAGTTTTGACGTGGTTGATAGATTTTGCATACTTTGTTGTATATACATGGGTTAGTGGTGCGACGATGACAGAGATTATGTATGTTTCTACTATTACCTCTCTGTTAAGCTTCGTTCTTGCTTTGATTCCATTCTGCGTGTTGAAGACGACTATGGTAGTTGAAGACTAAAAAATAAGAATTTACCCACACCCCCGATGTTTTTAGCTCGTGTGAATCCTCAGACACTAAAAATTTGAGTTTCTCAGACGAGAGGGTAGAAATAAGTAATTTATAACTTGAGAATTTGTGGGTAGATGGGCGAAGAATAAAAAATATTGCAGAAATGAGCCCTGATGAAGTGGGGAGAATTGGCAGATAGAAAGCGTTATGCTAAGTCTATGTAGTAAAATGTAAGCTGTTTTGATGAAAAGTGGGTGAAAAGATAGATATAAGTATCAAAATGATATTTTCAACACTATCAAACTTGTTGATGAAAGAGAAGGAAATAGCGTTTAAAAGGCGCGAAAAGATAAGTTGAAAGGAGAAAACCATTGAAAAGTTCTTTCCTCGCTCAAAGAAAGAGAGAATCGACAGAAAGAGCAGAGTGGGGGAGAGGCAGTCAACTTGCAAGACTCCGAATGAGGAAACAGCAAAGGCGATTAATACGTAAACAAGTGAACGGATGAAAATATAAATATTCGAACACGCAAATACGTAAATAAAGAAAAAGATAAGAAATTAAAAATATAAATATATAAACAATGAAGAATAAGAAGATTGTTTTTGCAAATCAGAAAGGTGGAGTAGGGAAGAGCACGCTGTGCATCCTCTTTGCCAACTATCTCGCTGCAAAGGGTAAGGACGTATGTATCATTGATACCGACTTGCAGAAGACGATTCTGATGCAGCGTCGAAAGGATAAGCTGATCTATGAGGGCGAGGAAGAACCTTATAACGTTCAGGACTTTGACGTGACTGATGTCGAGACAATGCAGACATTAGTTGACTCAGCTTCACAGGTAGAAGGATTCGTATTGTTTGACTCTCCTGGTAATATCAGTGAGGACGGTTTGGCTCCGCTCTTCGTGGGTGCAGACTACATCGTTTGTCCTTACGAATATGAGGATAAGGCGTTAGACTCAACGGGTGTCTTCGTTCAGGTGCTTAACGTACTTCGCGAACATAACCCACAGATGACCGCACAACTCTTCTTCGTTCCAAACCGCATCGACCCACGTATCGGTACGGCTGAGGAGCAGGAGATGTGGCGCAGAACCGATGAGGTGTTTGGTAACTTCGGACGTGTCACACCAGTTGTCAACAGCCGTGCGACACTAAAGCGTACAAACACTTTCGAATTGCTCGGAACACAGCGTGATGCAGTGAAGAAGGCGTTTGATTATATGCTGAGGAGGATGAAGTAAAAAACCTCCCCCCAGCCCCCTCCGAAAGAGGGGGAGTGCCTAACGGGATGAAGTTGGATAAAAATCGGACAATGTAATTTGGATAAAAGTTAAGCAGATTAGGTTGGACAAACGATGTTAGACGATGCTAACTGGGAAGACTTCGTGAGGGCGCAATAGGGGAGAGAGGATGACGAGGGGAACATCAGGTGAAAGGAAATGATAAGGTCCCACGTTTATATATAATAAAGTAAAAACAAAGAAATAAAGATACAATGGCTAAGAAGAAGAAAACAATGGTTATGATGCCTGGTGCAATGACCGACTTGGCACATAGCGTACAGAAGGGTGCAAGACCAAATCCTACTACTAATTCAGAGGAGACGACGACGGATGAGCAGGAAGCTAACGAGCCTGCACAGTATGATACGAACAATGTTGAGCAGGAGGTGCGTACTCAGGTTGAGGAACAGCAGCCAGAGGCGTATGCTGAAGCTATTGGAGATGTTGACGAGCCAGCAGCACCAACGACCCCTGCAAGTCCGTTTGGTCGTGTAGAGCCAAAACAAGAGGGCACTGATCGTAAGGACCGTACTGCACCTGCAGCAAAGAAGCTCCCAAAGGCGGAGGGCAGACAGTTAGCACGCGAATATTCGCTCGCAAAGGATAGCGGTGAGGATAGCTGGCAGATTTTCCTCGACTTGGCACGCGACTATAAGGCACGCGACTCTCGTCTGGCAACCGTTTACATCGACTCAGACCTCAAGGGTGTCCTCGACCGTCTGAAGTCTGCTACGAGTGTGAAACTTCCTTCAACAGCCCTATTGAGTGCTATCGTTGCCCGCTTCGTATTTGAACACGAGAAGGATATTAAGAACGCGATATTTGGAGAGAGCTTGTTGTAAAAAGGAAAAATAACAAAACAACAAAACAACAAAACAACAAAACAAACCAACAGTCCCAACTGGCCCCTCCCCCGACCCCTCCCCCATAGGGAGGGGAGTGAAATGCGGGATACCCCTTTGGGTTAGTTGAAACTACGAATTTCTCGAATGACACGAATCCTTGTAAATTTTGAGGTTTGAACTTTGAGGTTTGAACTTTATGATATGAACTATTAATGACTACGAATTTCCCTAATTACGCTAATGTTTATTGTAATGTAATTCGTGTCATTCGCGTAATTCGTAGTGCTGTATTGGTAGTTGACAAGTTGATAAGTTTACGAATATATGAGTTAATTGTTGCGATAAGTCATAGTTAATATCGGTAATCATAAGGGAGTAATTGACGAGTTGACAAGTTTACAAGTTAATTGTGGCGATAAATCACAGTTAACAGTAGTAATCATGAAGGGGTAGTTGACGAGTTGACAGGTTTACGAGTAGACAAGTTAATTGTGGCGATAAATCACAGTTAACAGTAGTAATCATGAAGGGGTAGTTGACGAGTTGACAGGTTTACGAGTAGACAAGTTAATTGT